>JAPYWZ010000044.1 GCA_028276105.1 Microgenomates group bacterium
TCGATGGGAACTCTCGGAGACGACTAGCCTGTTATCCCCGGGGTAGCTTTTATCCGTTAAGCCCCGACCGCGATCACCGCGATTCGGGGGATCACTTACACCGGCTTTCGCCTCTGCTTGAGTGGTCACTCTCACAGTTAAGCCAGCTTATGCGTATGCACTTCTAGTCCGATTTCCATCCGGACCAAGCTGACCTTTGTGCTCCTCCGTTACCTTTTTGGAGGAAGCCGCCCCAGCTAAACTGACCGCCTAGCACTGTCTCCCGCCAAAGGCAGGATAAGGAAGAAAAAAGTTAAAGAGAGGTGTTTCATTGGCGTCCGACGTAACGTCGGACTCCCTCCTACGCTCAACAATTAACTTTTCTCTTCCAATGCCAAGCTTCAGTAAAGCTCCCGGGGTCTTTTTGTCCATGTGCAAGCAGGCCGCATCTTCACAGCCATTTCAACTTCGTCGGGCACCGGCTCAAGACAGTTGCCAGCTCGTTAGACCTTTCATGCGGGCCGGAACTTACCCGGCAAGGGGTTACGCTACCTTAGAACTCTCAAGGTTAGAGCTGTCGTTCACCGGAGCTTGCACCAGAGCCTCCCCCTCCAAATTGGAGGGGTCAACTCCAGCGCTTAACTTACCGGCACTGGACAGGTCTCAGCTCCTATACATCCCCTATACGGGTTTGCAGGAACCTGTGTTTTTGATAAACAGTCGGCTGGCAAACTTTCGCTGCGCCCCGCCAAAAAGGCGGGGAGAGCATCTCGGAAACCTTACGCTCAGCTTTTTTGCCGAGTTCCTTGAGCCGGCCTTACCCGCATGCCTTGGTGTCCTCCACCAGCCTACCTGTGTCGGTTTGCGGTACGGTCTAAGAAAAGGCTCCTTAATCAACTTTTCCCGGAGGCTTATTGAACTCCACTCTCCTTCATTGCTGAAGGATTGCCATCATAGCTTGCCCTTCGGCGCAAGGCCGAAGGACTTGCTATTTAGACCCCGCCAAAGGCGAGGCTGGAGCCAACAAACCTCGTCGTTGATTAAGTAATAGCGCCTTTTCTTAGGTAGCAGAATATTAACTGCTTGTACATCTCCCGCTGCCCAACGACAGCGAGATTAGTTCCGACTAACCCCTGGTTGATTGACATTGCCAGGGAAACCTTAAGGCTTTTTGGCATTCCGGGCTTTCACCGGAAGAATCACTACTCATGCCAGCATTCTCACTTCCTAACGCTCCACCCAGCCTTTCGGCGGGACTTCACCGCGTTAGGAACGCTCCCCTACCCCCTTTGGCGTAACGCCAAAGAGTTCCATCTTCGGTAGACTCCTTAAGTTCCGATCATTTACGGCGCCAATTTCCTAGACCGGTGAGCTGTTACGCACTCTTTAAAAGATGGCTGCTTCTAAGCCAACTTCCCGGCTGTTTTAGGAAATTGACGACCTTGAGAAACACTTAGGAGTCATTTGGGAACCTTAGATGGGAATCTGGGCTGTTCCCCTCTTGTCCATACCGGCTTATCCCGGCAGGACTGACTCCTTGTTAACCTTACTTCGTATTCGGAGTTTGGTTGATTCGCCTCGCTTAAAGCTCGGCGAACCATCCAGTAGCTCTACCCCGAAGTAAGTTTTAACAAGGGCTATACCTAAATATATTTCGGGGAGAACCAGCTATCTCCGGGTTCGATAGGCATATTACCCCTAACCACAACTCCTCCCATGCCATTTCACCGGCAACGGGTTCGGGCCTCCCCCCGCCTTTCGGCGGAGTTCACCCTGGCCATGGTTAGCTCACCCGGTTTCGGGTCTCTTGCTATGTATCATAAGCGCCCTTTTTGGACTCGGTTTCCCTCTGCCTCCTCCCCAATATGGGGATTAAGCAAAAAGACACATAGCAAGAACTCGCTGGCTCATTCTTCAATAGGCACGAGATCACCCTCCGAATCGGAGGGCTCTCTCTGTTTGTTAGCTAACGGTTTCAGTCTCTATTTCACTCCCCTTGTCGGGGTTCTTTTCACCTTTCCCTCACGGTACTAGTACGCTATCGGTCAGTTTGGGTATTTAGCCTTGGATCGTGACCGACCCAGCTTCCCACAGGGTTTGCCGTGCCCCGTGGTACTTGGGATACCTTCCAACAAAGTCTTTTCTTTCGGATACAGGGCTTTCACCTTCTATGGCTGACTTTTCCAAGTCATTCTCCTAGAAAAGACTTTGTTTTGTGGAAGGTCCCGCAACCCCCCTCCGAATCGGAGGGGTTTAGGCTGTTGCCCTTTCGCTCGCCGCTACTTAGGCAATCTCATATGATTTCTTTTCCTCCGGGTACTTGGATGTTTCGGTTCCCCGGGTGCCCCTCCCGTAAAAAGCGGGATGTCCCAACTTCCGTTGGGACGGGTTACCCCATTCGGAAACCAACGGCTAGTAACGGCTGCTTGCGGCCTTACCGTTGTTTTCGCCCGCTAGCAAGCGTCCTTCCTCGGCCCAAACTGCCTAGGCATCCACCGTTAGCCTTAAACTCTCTCCCATCATTCTTGTTAGTTTATAAATCCCATTTGTCAATGTGCCGTGGACTCGACCGGACTTGAACCGGTGACCTCCCCGGTGCAAGCGGGGTGTTCTTCCAACTGAACTACGAGCCCTCAAATTTATCTTTAAAACTAAAATAAAATATGTTTTTTTGGCTGTTAGGAGAACTTAAAAATAGCAGTCTCCAATCGTGCCTTTATAAAGAAAGTAAAGTTTTCATTTTGCTATAAAAAATAATACTACAAAACTTTTTTTCTGTCAAGATGAAAAAGTGCCTGGGGAGGGACTCGAACCCTCACGTCCGATTTTACGGACACAGGATTTTAAGTCCTGCGCGTATACCAATTCCGCCACCCAGGCAATGTCTTCAATTATATAAATTTTTTTTTATCTTATCAATTAAATCTTATTTTCTTTTTATCACATAAACATAAGGATGGTATAAAAATAAACCTGGCGGATCATCGGCAATCACTTTTTGATATTCTTGATAAATTTTTTTTCTTTTTTCAACAAAAAGGGTGCTTCTTCCTTCTTCCAAAAGTTTATCGACCTTTACATTTTTATAATGAAGAAATTTAGCGTTTTCTTGAGTTGAGTGCCATAAAAGATACTGATCGGGGTCGCTTTCTAATTTTAAAGAAACAAGCAAAAAATCAAATTCCTTTGGTCTTTGATAAGAAAAAATTTTAATTTTTACTGGTAAACCCACTTTCTCAAAATATTCTTTTAAACTTGTTGCCACCGAATAATGATCATACGAAGTAAATAAACTAAAAGAGGCGTTTTTTGGTAAATTTTTTTTAATAATTTTTGTGGCGGTTTCTTCATTGTAAACATTTTGTTTTAAACTTTCATTGTAAGCCCAAGATAAAGGTGGTATCGGTCCCAAAGCCACCGCCCCAAAATCTTTATAAAAATCCTCAGCAATAGCCATTGAAAGAGCGTTTTTCACCTCTTTTTCTTTTAAAAATTCATTTTGATGGTTAATAAGAAGCATCATTATTTGTGAGTAGTCGATAAGACGTTGAACGTTGGTATTTTTCCATTTTTTAAAAGTCTCCGCTAAGCTTTTTTTATAAACTTTTATTTCTTTTACTTCCCCCAGTTTATAAGCCGAAACCAGTTCACTTTCTGAGGGATAAAACTTATAAACTAAAGTTGGTAGTCCTTTTTTATTGGAATAAAGAACAAGCTCTTTAACAATATCGTATTTTTTTTTAATTCGAGAAACCCGATACAATCCAGCAACACCAACAAGAGGAGGACGAATGATTGGTTTGCTTAGAAGAAAAGGAAAGATAGCCGAAGGTTCTTTTAAATAAAAATCAATTGTTTTTTTGTCAATAACTTTAACGGTAACATCTTTAAAACGAAAATCAATATCGTAAGAAGAAAACTCCTTCCCATCATTCCAAAAAAGATCGTTTTTTAAATGAAAACGAAAACGTCTTCCCTCATCTTTTATCTCCCAAAAACTGGCCAAAAGCGGCACTACTTGTCCGAAGTTAATATACACTAAACCGCTGGAGATTTTTTCTGTTATTTCTTGAGGGAGATTATCAAAATTATATTGACCCAAAATCCCAATAACTTCTTTTTTGTTTATGAAAAATTGTCGATAAAATAAAGGCGAAAAAGAAATTAAAAGTAAAATAAAGACAGAGCTTAAAAAAAAACTAAAAATTAAGGCTTTGAAATTTTTTTTTATAAACTCAATTAAAAGCCAGTAGTAATAGCGAATCGTCTTTTTATCAAAAATCATAAATTTATCGGCCAATGATTAAGTTCAGAACCGAAATAATAAAAAAAAGAAAGACAAAAATTATTGTCAAAACGAAAGTTAACTTTTCAATCCCTCGCCGTGTTTGGTAAAACTCACCACCGCCACCCCAAGCGCTACCAAGCCCTGCCCCTCGTCCTTGGATAAGAATCAAAAAAATAATTAAAAGACTTAAAGTAATCGTCGTTAGTAAAAAAAATGTTTTCATAAAACCAATTATATATCACTTAAATTTATTTTTGCAAATGATTAACACCTCAATCACCTAACACCTAACATCTAACATCAAATATATAACATCTAACACTTTAACAAAGTGTAACGTATAACGTAAAACGTTAAATATTAAAAACGTTTACACAATGTTTACATTACTTTTTATACTAATTTTCACTCTCCCAATCTCCATTAATCTCTACTTATCTCTACTTATCTCTATTTATCTCTATCTATCTCTATTTATCTCTTTTCATATTCGCATCATTCGTATCTTTATAAAATTTGTTTAACCTTTCTCTCTCTCAAATACTGATGATATTTTTTGGCAAACCGGTGGGCTTCATCGCGAACTTTTTGAAAAAAAGGTAAAATCTCCTTTACGTCGTTTAATAAAATTTCCTCAAAAGGTGGTTTGCCCAAAATTATTCGATCGGGTTCTTTTGCTATCCCCAAAATTGGCACATCAATTTCTTGGCCTAAAGACTTCCAAATAGCCAAAAGTTGTGGTTTTCCTCCATCAATTAACAAAAGATCTGGTTTTTCCCAAGAATGATTGGATAATCTTCTTTTTAATACCTCCACCAACATCGAAAAATCATCTTTTAAATTAGGATTTTTTATTTTAAACCGCCGATACTGATCTTTTTTTGGCTCTCCCTTGATAAAAGTCACCATCGATCCCACTGCTTCTTTAAAAGAAAAATTACTAATATCAAATCCCTCCACCCGCAAAATTCTTTTTTCTTTTAAGTTAAAAAAATCGTTTAAAACTTTTTTAATTTTTTCCTCAATCTTTTTCCATGATGTTTGTTTTTCTTCTTCAACCAAGTCAAAATTTTTTTCTAAAAGTAATTTTTTAAGCTTTAAATAACGATTTCTTACTACAATTGCCTCTTCATATTTTTGCTTTTTGATTAGCTCTTTTAAAATCTTTTCATATTGTTTTAGCAAATAAGAACCATTTCCCGAAAGAATTTTTATCACCTTTTTTATATTTTCTTGATACTTTTTTTTAAGACTTTTTTTTAAGTTTTTATCATCTAAATTTTCAATATAGCTTGGACAGGGTTGACAAAGATTGATTTTGGAATAAAAACATGGCTTTTTGCCAATTTTTTTTTGAGTGCAAAAAGGCACAACCTGACGCACCAATCTTAAAATTTCATGCGCCACTTTACTTGATAAAAATGGCCCAAAATATAAAGACTTGCCATCATTTTCTTTTCGACTTAAAAAAACCTTTGGATAGGAATCATTTTTC
>JAPYWZ010000046.1 GCA_028276105.1 Microgenomates group bacterium
ATAGGGTACTTCTTCCAAAGAAATTTCAACCCCCAAATCACCCCGGGCAACCATAATCCCATCAGAACTATCAATTATTTCATCAATATTTTTCAAAGCTTTTTTTGTTTCGATCTTACTTATTACTTTTGCATTTAACTTATATTTTTCCATTTCCCTTCTTAAAATTAAAATATCCTCTTTTGAACGAACAAAAGACAAAGCGACAAAATCAATTTCCGTCAAAGAGGCAAGTTTCAAACCCTCAAAATCGCGATCAATTAATGAAGAAAAAGGTAGATCTAAACCTGGCACATTTAAGTTCTTCCGATTTTCAATTATCCCATCTTGCAAAGATTTTAAATAAACCTTCCCTTCTTTTTTTATCACTTCGAATCGAAAAAGACCATCGGCAATTAAAACCAAATCTCCCTCTTTTAAATATTCTTCTAAAGTTGGTTCGGTGGAGGTAATGCCTTTTAATTTTTTTTCAAAAACCCTTTGACCAAACGGGTAAAGGTTGTCTTTTTTTACTTCCAGTTTGTCATCCACCAGATTAACTCTTAAACTAGGCCCTTGCAAATCAATTAATGTTCCAACTGAAACCCCCAATTTTTGCGCCACTTTTTTTACTCTTTCAATTCTTTCTCGATGCCAATCAATAGTTCCATGTTTAAAATTAAAACGAAAAATATTGACTCCTGCTTTTATTAATTCTTCAATTTTTTCAAAAGAATCACAGGCTGGGCCGATTGTAGCAATAATTTTGGTTAATTTTTTCATTTTTTCTAACACCTCGAAGGTATTATAATATTCAACACCTTGGTAATATTTAATTTATACCACATCGGCAAAATTTTTCTCCAGTTTTGAAAAAATCTTTTTGGCAATAAAAAATAAAATTAATGATAATAAAACTCCAATCGAAAAACTTGACCATTTGGGAAAATTACCCCCAAAAAGTACTTGCCGGTAGGCATTAATAAAAACCGCCATCGGATTTAATTGAAAAACAATTCGATATTTTTCTGGAAAAAACTCAACCGCATAAATCACTGGCGTTACATAAAACCACAAGGTAATTATTAAATTAAAAAGATACTGAACATCGCGATAATAAAGATTAAAAGAAGAAAGAATAAGGGCCAAACTATAAACAAACAAAAACTCAATTAAAAATATTAAAAAGAAAAAAAGAATAAATGGCGAAAAAGCGACTTTAAAAAAAAACATCATTAAAATAAAGATTAAAAAAGAAAGAAAGAAATCAAAGGTTTTGGCCAAAAGGGTTGATAAGACCAAAATTTCTCTTGGGAAATAAATTTTTTTGATCAAAGAAGCATCAGAGACAAAAACATTCATCGCCGATTGCAAACTATTAACCATAAAAAGCCAAGGTAAAAGGCCAGCATAAATAAAAAGAGGATAGGGAACACCAAGACTTCCCATCTTTAAAATCTTTGAAAAAACAAAACTCATTATTATCATCTGAAAAAATGGGTTTAAAACAATCCAAAAAAACCCTAAAAACGACTGCTTATACCTTGCCTTAATCTCCCGCAAAGTTAGTTTTTTTATTAACGGCCAATACATTAAACAAAATTTTAAATTTTTAATTGTAATTTTTAATTTTTATTTTTTAATTTTTAATTCGTTTTCGTATCTTTTTATTCCTTCATCAACCTCCCCTTGGTATTCCACTTTTCCTTCTTTTAAATATATAACTTTTTCACAAAAATTTTTTACCTGCTCCATGCTGTGGGAAACAAAAACAATCGTTACTTTTTGCTTTTTAAACTCATTCATCTTATCTAAACATTTTTTTTGAAAAGAAATATCGCCAACCGCCAAAATTTCATCAACCAAAAGAATCTCGGGCTTGGAAAAAACCGCCACCGAAAAAGCCAGTCTCATAAACATTCCTAAAGAGTAGTATTTAACTGGAGTAAAAATAAAATCCATTGGAATCTCAGAAAAAGCAACAATCTCAGAAAACTTCTCAACCAGATATCTTTCATCCATCCCCAAAATCACCCCGTTTAAAAAGATATTTTCTTTACCCGAAAGCTCCGGGTGAAAACCAGCACCCAATTCAATCAAAGGAACCACTCTTCCATAAACGTTTACTTTGCCACTGGTTGGATAAGAAACACCAGCGATAAGTTTAAGGAGAGTCGACTTACCAGCACCATTTTTGCCAATCACCCCAACCGTTTCTCCTTTTTTTATTGAAAGATTAATATTTTTTAACGCATCAACTTTTTCAATCGTTTTTTTTCGAGTAAAAAAAGCTTGAAAGAATTCTTTAAGAGTTTTTTGATAAAAAAGGGGATAGCTTTTGGAGACATTTTTGAAAGAAATAGCAATATTATTATCCATAGAATTCATTATATCAAAAAATCTCTCTTAAATGTTCCACGTTATACGTTATATGTTTATTGTATAATATTAAAAACTGGAGGATAAACGCCTGGATAGCTCAATGGTAGAGCAGCTGTTTTGTAAACAGCAGGTTAGGAGTTCGAGTCTCCTTCCAGGCTCAAAAAAAGAGCCCGTAGTTCAACGGATAGAACGAATCCCTTCTAAGGATTAGATGGCAGTTCGATTCTGCCCGGGCTCACCAAATCACCAAACACCAAACACCAAACATCTAACATCTAACACCAAGCATCAAACATCTAACTTCTAACATCTAACACCAAACACTAAATATATATATCAAAAATCATATATCACCCTCCGATTCGGAGGGCAAAATGACAAATCAAAAAGCAAAAAGAGCTATATATTTATTTACTTTGCTTATTTTTTATTTTTAATATGTCATTTTGCATTTTGATTTTTGATATTTGATATTTGATATATTAACAACGTTTACACAATGTTTACACTACTTTTTATACTAATTTTCACTCTCCCAATCTCCATTTATCTCTACTTATCTCTATTTATCTCCATTTATCTCCATTTATCTCTTTTCACATTCGCATTATTCGCGTCATTCACATATTCATTCGCATCATTCGTATCTTTTAATTCTGATTTCAACCCTTCAACTTCGCTCAAGGTAAACCGATTTCAACTGATTCAACAAGCTTCTCCATAATCATCTTATAATTCTTAGCAAAATCCCAAACAAAACTCTGATCTTGAATGAAATTATTTAAATCATAAGCCAGTTTTTCCGGCGTGACTTTTTTCTTTATCCTTTCTTTTAAAGCCTTTTTTAAATCTTTAAGATTTTTTATGCCGGTTATTTTTTTTAACATCTTCCAATTAGGCTGAATCTTATTTTTTAAAAACCAATAGAGATCATAAAAATCTCTTCCCTTAATATCAACCTCATTTTCTTTTCCCTTATACCAAATCCGGTATAAAAAAGCATTGATTTTTCCTGCCATAAGCGAAGGCAAATCATAACTTTTTGCTACAAAATTAAAACCATATTTAGAAATTGGTGTTAAAATAAATTTAGAAAAAGGCTCAATTTTTGATGACAGTTCTATCTTAACCAAAAGATTGTCGGTCTCTTCATCTGAAGATAAACCAATTTTTCGCAAAACCGGAAATTTAAAATAAATACGCCAGTCTTTTTGAATTTTTATTTTCAAATCTTTAAAATATTTTTCTTTAATTTCTTTTTCAAGATAATTTGAAAAATTATCAATAAAGTCTTTACCCACTTTTTTTTCGTCATAATCAAAGTCTAAATCCTCAGAAAGTCGTGGTAAATCATAAATCACCCGCAAACACGATCCACCTTTAAAAATCAATTCTTTTGTTTTTTTATTGTTATATATTAAAGAAAGAATCAAATACTGAATATACTCCTTTAAAAAATTTCTTATGACTAATGAAGAAATACCTAGTCTCTTTTTTTCATCAACAATTTGTTTTAAAACCTCCTCAAGCATAGTATTTTTTAAAAATCAAATTGATAACTTTTATCACTCTTTTGTTTTTACAAATTGATCCGTATTTTTTTATCTCTAAAAAATCTTTTTTGCTTAAATTTTCCCAATTGATTCTTAGTTCCTCAACATTTTTTTCATTGATAGGTGTTTTTTTAAAAAATCGAAGATATAAATAATCAAAAAGAGCTTTGGTTTTTGTGGCGATAAATATGTTGGATAAAGAAGTTTTTTTTATGGTATAGCCAAAAAATAAAATAGGGGAGAGAGAGTAGTAAACGAATCTTCCCAATTTATTATTAAAAATTTTTGTCTTTTTGGTAGTGACACTGGTTAAAGCAAAAACTCCTTCGGTCAAAAGCCCGTATTTGTCCATCACATACTCACAAGAAAGATATGAGGGTTCATAAATTTTATTGGCAATATATTCCAAATAAGTTTGTCTGTCTTCTTTTTCCAATTTTGATTTTAAAATATACTGCCCTTTTTTTATCCTTATTAAAACATCTTTTTTTGTCCAATATTTAAGATTAAAATTCAGATTTTCTTCATCTTTTTCAAACTGTCGAAAAGCTTCTTTACTAATAATCAGTAATTTTTCCAAATTTTTCAGTTGATTTTTTTTCATATTTTATTATTTCCAATTTAGTAGAAAAATTATACTAAATAAGAAACAATATGTCAAGCGAATTTATCTGATTTTATTCGCATAATTCGCGTTATTTGAATCTTCATTCGCATCATTCGTATCTTTTAATTTTGATTTTAATTTCCCCGCCGTCTTAGGCGGGCTGATTTCAACTCTTAATTTGACTCTCATAATACTTTTTACTAAAATAAAATAATATGAAAAAATCTAAAATCTACTATGACAGGGAAAATGATGCTTTATATCTAAATTTAAGAGAGGGAAAAGAGGCTTATTTTGAGGAAATTGAACCAAATGTGATTATTGAGTATAACGAAAAAAATCAACCTTTAGCGGTTGAGATTTTAAATGCTTCTTTGCTATTCAAAAAAATTTCTCCTTTTAATATTTCTATGGTTTATGATAAAAATCGAGTATACAAACCATCTTCTAAATAGAATCAAATTAAGAAAAATTTCGAAGAAAATCATCAATAAAATTTTGAAATCTCCCAATTTTTTACTTTTTGATACTTTAAATCAAACAAAAATCGCTATCAAACAAGTAAATAATATCAACTATATGGTTGCTTATGTTAAGGATAATAAAAAACTTAAAGTAATTACAATTCACCCAATAAAAAAATCCCAGATAGAAAATAGACTAAAAAGAAAAAGGTAGATTAAAATATCTTAACCCGTTAACACGTTAACTAAATAACTGATTCAACTATCTTTACACAACGTTTACACAATTTTTAAACGTTCCACGTTATACGTTATAATATTTTTATGCTCTCCGCCATCATTCCAACAATGACTAACGACCAAGGCCTTTTTAAAGTTATTTCTCAATTAAAAAAAATAAAAGACATTGAGATTCTAATCGTTGATAATAAACCAAATGAGGAAAAAAGAGAAAAACTTAAAAATTTTACCTACCTTCCCCAACAAAAAAACTTAGGTTTTGCCAAAGCTGTCAATTTAGCTTCCAAAAAAGCAAAAGGGGAGTGGCTTCTTATTTTAAATGACGATATAGAACAAGTGACTGAAAATCTGATAAATAAAATGCTAAACTTTGCTAAAAAAAATCATTTCGATGCAGTCTGCCCAGTCTTAAAAAAGAAAACCGGTGAAGTAGAGAACTAC
>JAPYWZ010000047.1 GCA_028276105.1 Microgenomates group bacterium
ATGACGAAAAAAAAGATACAACGAAAGGATCGTTGGCATTAAAAAAATAAGATAAGAAGCAAGATCGTAATGGCCGGAAAAAGTTGATGAGATTCTTGCCTCAGGCGTTAAAAATAGAAGATAACCTTTGGCATATTCCGGATTCATTGTTTGCACTGCTGGCCAGCCAAAAAATTTTTGACCAATACCATAAACTGAGACTATAAAAACAACAAAAATGAAAAGTTTTAAATAATATAAAAAATCTTTTTTAGTTTTAACTGAAGTATAGGCAACAAAAAAAATCCCCATATATTCAATCCGCCTTAAACTATGAAGAAGACCAATATAGTCTACCGGAATGGTTTTTAGAACAAAATGACCAAAATAAAAAGAGATAAAAACCGAAGTCCAAAAAGAAAAAAAAAGGAAAAAAAACCGCCACGGAATGGTAACTTTCTTTCTTAAAAATTGGATGAGAAAAATTAAGTAGGTTAAAGCAATTAAAAAATCTTCAAAACGAATATAGATATAGGTATATTCAATATCGATCAAAGGCAGTTTGGGATAAAGAGGAATAAAGACGATTAAAAAAGTAATAATAATTTTTAAAAGGTTTTTATCAATCCATTTTAGAAAGTTGCCAAGCTTGAGCATAAGTTTGAGTAAGGTATTGGCTATTAATAATTTTGCCAATTAAAAATCCTATCAAAGCTTTTAATTTTAACATTATTACTAAAATAAAAAGCGAAAGCCTGGAATAATGTTTTTTATAAAAATAAATTAAACCTCGATAAACTTGAAGAATAGGAAAAGTACGACCGCCCGATGACTGTCCGCCTAAATGAATAAACTGAGCCTCAGGGTAAAAAAAGATTCGAAAACCTTCCTTTTTTGCCCGATGAAGAAGATCAATTTCTTCCATATACATAAAAATTTTTTCATCAAAACCACCGACTTTTTCAAAATACTCTTTTTTAGTTAAAATGCAAGCGCCAGAAACCCAATCGACTTCTTTAATTTTATTAGGAGAAGAGCGAGTTAAACCCCAGTAATCTCCTCTTAAAAAAAGATGAGCAAAGACCATGGGTAAAGTATACATTGGACCGCAAGAAGGCTGTGGTGTTAGATCTTTGTTCAAAAGTTTTCCTCCTAAAAAATGAATTGTTTTTTCATTTTGTTTATAAAAATTGTACAATTTTTCAATAGCGGAGTTTAAAACGATGATATCTGAATTAAGAAGAAGAAGGTAATCACTTTTGGCTACTTTTGCCGCTTGGTTGTTGGCTGAACCAAAGCCGATATTATTTTTATTTTCAATTAAATTAATTTCTACGTTATTATTTTTGAGTTTTGATTTAAATTTTTTAATAGCAAAAACTGAGTTATCTTGGGAAGCATTATCAACGATGACAATTTCGTATTTTAATGATGAGTTTCTTAGGGAATTGATAATTGATTTTAGACAATTGATGGTTATTTTTTCGGTATTGTAAGAAATAATTAGGATTGAAAGGTCAAATTTTTTTTTCATATTTTTTTATTTTATCAAATTTAAATAGTGATTTAAAGAGGAAAAAGAAAAATGTTTAATTTAGGTTGAAAAAAGTAAGGATTTGTGTGAAAATAAAAAAAATATGACTAATGAAGAAAAATTTTATCAGGCATTAGAAAGTTTATTTATTGGGGCAAAAATTGAGGGCGAGGGTGGTTTTGTTAATCTGATGCGGATTAAATATTCTTATTATTCAAAAATCAAAGAGCTTTTAGAAAAAGACATAGAAAAAGCTTTAGAAAAATATCCAAAATTTAAAGAAGAGTTATTTGATAAACTCTACTCTTTTTTTAACCGTTATTTTACGAAATCAGGTTCAATTTATTTTAACTACACGCCATTTTTTCAAAATGTTTATGACAAGGTTTATACCGATGATAAAGATGTGATTTTATTTTGGAAAACAAGAATGCTTTATTATGTTAAAACTGATAGAATTTTTAAAAACTTAAAGATTGAAATTGAGGGCAAAAATGAAACTTATCAATTTTTCTTTGATGTTTCTAATTTAGAATATAAAAAGGCTAATGAAAAAAGAAGCTTGGTTTATCAATTTAAGAAAATTTCTTCTGATGGGACGATTTTTTTTGATGTTTTTTACTCGGAAAAAGGAAGACAAACAAAATATGATGAGATTAAAAAGAATTTGAAAGAAAAAAGAATAAAAATTACTGATGAAGTTTTAGACAAAGCCTTTTCCACTTTTGAAACCCAATCGGAAGTTGATTATTTTATCAATAAAAACGCAAAAGAATTTTTACAAGAACAATTTAAAATCTGGCTTTATCAATATATTTATTCTGAGGAAACCGAATGGCCTAAAGAAAGAATTGATGAGCTTCAGATACTAAAAAATATTGCTTTTAAAATCATTGATTTTATTTCTCAATTTGAAGATGAGCTGGTAAAAATCTGGAATAAACCAAAATTTGTTTTGAATTCTAATTATGTGATAACTTTGGATCGAATTGCTAAAAAGAATGGTTTTGAGATTATTGAAAAAATTCAAAAACATAAAAATTTTAATGAGCAAGTAAAAGAATGGAAAGAATTAGGAATTTTAGAAAAAGACCCTGATAATTTATTAGAAAAAACTTTAACCGGCTTACAACTTAAAAAAGAATATCAATTTTTACCAATTGATACCAAGTATTTCAAAGATTTAGAACTGGAAATTTTGTTTTTATTTGACGATTTAGACCAATCTTTAGACGGCTGGCTGATAAAATCAGAAAACTACCAAGCATTAAATACAATTCTTCCAAAATTTAAAGAAAAAGTGCAAACAATTTACATTGATCCGCCTTTTAACAAAGAACAAGACGCTGATTATCTTTATAATGTCAAATACAAAGACTCAAGTTGGATTACTCTTCTTGAAAATCGTCTTCAATTGGCAAAAGATTTATTAAACGAAAAAGGCAGCATTTTTACAAGATGTGATTATAACGGCAATATGTATGTGAGGCTTTTAATGAATGAAATTTTTGGAGAGGAGAATTTTACAAATGAAATTCAGATAAATAGAAGTAAGATAGCAAGAGAAGGAGAAAGTTTAGATAGGTTTGCAACTGCTACCGATAGTATATTTTATTATAGAAATAATTATGGTAAACATTTCTTTAACACAGTTTTTAAGGAAAGGGAGAGAAAATTAAATTGGATACAAATGCATTCGCCTTATCAGTATAAAACTGACGTAGAAAGAATTATTTTGGGAAGAAAATTAGCTCCTCCAAAGGGAAGACATTGGTCATTTACTCAAGAGAAAATAAATAGATTAGAAAAAGAGGGAAGAATTAGAATAAACGAAGAAAAAGCTTATATAGATATATACGGTAATAAAATAAAAGGAATGCCAGAATATTTAGAATCAGAGATGGCACCGTGTGATAGTAATTGGACAGATATTCCAGGATACTCTCAAACTCAAGGTTTCCCAACCGAAAACTCCGAAATCCTCTTAAAACGTGTTATTGAATCCACTTCCAACGACTGCGATTTGGTTTTGGATTTCTTTTTAGGAAGCGGAACAACAACAGCAGTAGCTCATAAACTTAGAAGAAAATGGATTGGGGTTGAAATGGGAGAACATTTTTATTCAGTAGTTTTGCCAAGGATGAAAAAAGTTTTGTTTTTCGATAAATCCGGAATTTCAAAAGAAAAAGATGTCAAAGAAAAATACAATGAAAATAATGCCGGTGGATTTTTTAAATATTATGAGCTTGAACAATATGAGGATGTTTTAAGAAAAGCAAAGTATGAAGATAGTGATTTATTTAGCGCGCCCAATCAATCTCCTTATGAGCAATATATTTTCTTAAAAGACAAAAAACTTTTAGATGCTTTGGAAATTGATTATCAAAATAATAAAGTCAAAGTAGACTTATCAAAAATTTATTCTAATCCCTCGTCTCCGCTCGGGACAAGCATTGACATTGCCGAAACGCTTTCTAATTTAAAAGGCAAATGGATAAAAAGAATTACCAAAAACGAAGTTGAATTGGCGGATTATGATGAAGAAGGTAGGGCGAAAAATATTGAAAAGATTGATTTAAAGAATTTGGATTATAAAGAGATTAAAAAGTTAATTTGGTGGTGAATTAATTATGTACTTGGTATATTTTGATGAATCAGGAGATGATGGTTATCCAAAATACTATTCAGAATTATTTGTCTTAACCAGTTGTTATTTACATCATCAAAAATGGCAGGAAATTTATAACTCTCTAAAAGAATTTCGCAAGCGATTGAAACAAAGTTTTGGTATCCCGATAAAATTAGAATTTAAAGCAAGAGAATTTATCTTAAACAAAAATCCCTATAGAAAATTTAATATTAGCGATAATAATAGAAAAAAAATTTTAGAAATCATAGCAGATTTTTTAGGAAACATAGAGATAAAGTTTATAAATGTTGTTATTAACAAAAAGAAAATTAAAAAAGATAACTATCCGATTTTAGAAAATGCCTTAAAATTTAACATTCAAAGAATTGAAAATGACTTAAAGATAGATCCTCTAAATAAATTCCTTATTATTACCGACGAAGGGCGAGTGGGAAAAATGCGATATACTACCCGAAAAATTCAAAAAATAAATATTATTCCTTCAAAATTTATTGGAAGATACAGAAGAGAAATAAAATTATTAATTGAGGACCCTTTGCCTAAAAAATCTCAAGAATCTTATTTTATCCAAATGTGTGATTTTGTGGCTTTTCTTATTTATCTTTACGGAATTAAAAAATTTCTTAATAAAGAGTGGTCAAATAGATTATCTACCGTTTTAAACCTAAATGAGCTTATTAGAATTATCAATAAAATAAAACCAGTATTAAATTTAAAAGCAACAAATGAAAATGAATACGGCATTGTGTGTTATCCTAAATAAAAACACCACCTACGACGCATTCGCGTTTTCAGTGGTTCATTATTATTTTATATACTTTTTTTATATTATGTCAAGATTTAAAATTCAGTTTATATTTCAATACAAACTCAACGGGCAATCAGTTGGTATTAAAATGCTAACTGAATCCTTTTTTAATTTCTATTACAATAGGAACTGAATTTATTAATTTATGTCCTTATGTCCAAACTAATTCTTAAAAATATTATTGATGAAATTCCTTTTGAATCATTGCCGGCAAATTGGCAGAGTTTTGATTTGAAAAGATTTTCAAAAGAAAAGCAACTTTGGGATTTTCAAAAAGAGGCGCTAAGGGCGGCGATAAAGGTTTTGTGGCGATATTATGAGGAAAAAATAGATTATCAAGAAAAAGAAAAGGAGACTGTAAATCAAGAAAGGAAAAAATATCTTTTTTCTTTTTATAAAAATAACATTGATTATCCGGAAAAAAGTGCTGATTATGATCTTTCTAAAAAAGAAGACTCTAAAAGTAAGAAATTATTAGAAGAATATTACAAAGTAGAAAACAATAAAATTAGCTTTGAAAACTTTATCAACAAAATGGGTTTTTGGATGGCGACTGGTTCAGGGAAAACTTTGGTAATTGTCAAACTAATTGAGATT
>JAPYWZ010000049.1 GCA_028276105.1 Microgenomates group bacterium
ATAGAGATAAATAGAGATAAATGGAGATTTATTGAGATAAATAGAGATTAATGGAGATATAGATAAGGGAGATTTATTGAGATTTGGGGAGATGGGTAGAGATAAGTGGAGATGGGGAGATTTAAATTAAAAAGTTTAAAATAAATGGAAAAAAGTAATAAAAAATATATTCTTCTTAAAGATTTAGAGATTTATCAATTGGCACGAGAACTTTCAAAAATTGGTTGGGAAATTTATCAAAAATTAAATTGGAAAATTAAAAAGATTAATGGAGATCAATTTATTGAAGCCACCGACTCAATTGGTGCTAATATTGCTGAAGGATATAATCGCTTTCATTTTTTAGATAAAATAAAATTTTATTATAACGCTCGTTCTTCTTTAAGCGAAGCTTGTTATCATTGGTTAGAAATTTTACACGAACGCGATAAAATAAATATAAATCTTTATCTTCAGTACAAAAAAATAGCCGAAAAATTAATGATTAAACTTAATAATTATATTAGTTCTATCTATCAATCTTATAATGAAAATAAAAACAAAGAATAGTTTTTCTTATTCTTTTTTATTACTCTCTATCTCTATCTATCTCTATTTATCTCTACTTATCTCTATTTATCTCTATTTATCTCAATTCATCTCAAATAATATTGCCGGCGCAAAAACCACTTCTTACGAAACCTCTGTTTCTGCTTTTATCGGCGAATACCGATTTACTCTTTTTGGTTATACTTCCCCAAAAGCGTTGGTTACTTTTCAGGGATTAGGAATTTTTGACCAAACTTATGCCGATGAGACTGGTTATTTTGAATTTAAAAATCGTTTCTCCCCTTTTTCTCCGCGTGAAGCTTGTCTTACGGCTCAAGATCAGTTGGGACGACTCACCAACCCAGTTTGTCTTCCTCCATTTCCGGTTAACTACAATGTGACCATTGGCCCGGTATTAATGCCACCAACTTTGTCGCTTGATAAAAGTGATTATTGGGTTGGTGATGAGATAATTTTGTCAGGACAAAGCATCCCCGAAAGTAATATCTCTCTTTCAACTTTTACTGACGAAAACAAAAACCTCATCAGCCAAGTTTATGCTTTTTCTTTGCCAAAATTAGAAACACAAACTGATAAAAAAGGTAATTTCTCAATCGCTTTACCTTCTTCGTCGGCCAAAAAAATTCGTCTTTTTGCTCAAACAAAATTTCAAAATGAAGACTCCCCAAAAAGCGTAAATCTTACTCTTAAAATTCTTCCCTGGTGGATGATAATATTTAAATTTTTTATTTTTCTTTGGTTATTAATAATAAAACCACGTCTGTTGGAAATTGTTATTTTAATTGAATTAATCTTCCTTTTAATTTATTTTTTACGTTCACACTTCCATCCCAAAACTTTAGCAATAATTAAAAAACAACCTTTGGCAATGATCAAATATCAAAAACCAAAAAGTGAGTTAATAAAAACTTAAATGGGCCTTTTGGGGAAGTTTTTGACCATCGACAGAAACCTCAAGATAATATTCGCCGGGTTTTTGAGAGGTAACATCAAAAACTGCTTTGCCAAAGCTGTCCGTTTGACCTTGGATAATATCAACCGATAATGATGGATCGCGGCTTAAAAACACATCCTTCCCTAATACTCCTAATCCTTGATTATTTAAAACAAAAACGGTGATTCGAATTTTTTCTTGACCATTGGCTTTAGCCCGAAGCGGTGAAACAAAAAGATAAGAGTTATCAACGGAAAACGAGGCTTGAGAAACTGATGCTCTACTTTTAAAAAATCTTACCTCATATAAACCAAAGAAAAAAGAAAAAGAAACTAAAATTAAAAGAAAAAGAATTAAAAAAATTAAATGCTTTTTCATCAAAAAAATGATAGAAAAAGATTTTTAAAAAATCAAGAGAGATAAAATTAGATTTTTAAAATAAGCTAATTTTTTTTAAAAAAAAATTAGCAAAAAAAGATGATAATTGATAAAAGATCAGGAATCTATACAATTTTAATCTTTTGTCTAAGGTATGATTATATAAATTCCTGCCTACGCCAAGTCAAACTTGGCTACGCAGGAATGACAGATAATTAATGTAAACTATATGATCCCATCCTTCGTGAGAGGCAAAATAGCAAAAAATGCTCTTAAAATCTTATAGGCTATATGATATATTATGATATATTTGCGTAATTAAAAATTTTATGCGGTAATTATTTTAAATTTGTTTAAATTTTATTATAAGATATAATCTATCCGTGTCTCTCCGTGATAAAATCCGTGTTCATCCGTGTCATTTTCTATATCAAAATATATACAAAATACCTCTTGACAAATTTATTATTATTGTTTTATGATGAAAATGTATGGATAAACGGTATAATTTTTATAATTTTGAAGCCTCATTCAAAAAATTTCTTCTTGCGGAAAATGTTTCCCCTATTACTTTAAAAAATTATCTTTCTGATCTTCGTCATTTTTTAGGTTGGATGATTTTAAAATTAAAAGCACAAAATAAAAAAAACTTTGAAAATCTTTCCCCTTTGGAATTTTTAAATCAAATCGATGAATCTTTGGTTGAAGAATACAAAAATTATTTAGTGGTTAATGCTATCCCGGCAAAAACTATTAATCGGCGCTTATCAACCCTTAGAAAGTTTTTCTCTTTTTGCATCAGTCAAGGATGGCTTAAAGAAAATCCAGCAAAAAAAATTCAAAATTTAAAATTTGAAATTGACTCAATTATCAGTTCTTTTGCTTTATCTTTGGAAAAAGAAAATCTTGATCAAAAAACCATTAAAAGTTACCTGGAAGTCGTCCAGGAGTTTTTAAGCCTATGAAACAATTTTTTACCCTCAACCTCAAATTTTTGACTTTGATGTTTTTGGCTTATCAAAGCCTAAAAGCTTTATTTGATCCAGCGATTGAAGGCGATCCGTATATAACCAGTTGAGAAACATCAAATGAAGCCTCTTAATAAAGAAACAATCAAGAAATTTCTTCAAAAACTTCACCAACGTGGAGAATCTCCTTCTTTAATCCTAAAAAAACTCACCATTGTCGATAAATTCTTAACCTGGGCTTATCAAAAGAATTTAATTGAAGCTGATGGATTTAAGCAGATAAAAGAGGAAATTGATAAAGAAAAGTTAAAGTTAAAAATTAAAAATGAAAAATTACAATTCAAAATTAAAAATTTAACTTCAAATATTAAAGATAAATTTCAAGAATTAATTTCCAAATTTAAAACAAAACCAATTTCCACTGATTTTCAATCCTTCGACTTCGCTCAGGATAAACCATTTTCAACTAAACTGGGGATTTACCATTATATCGGCCTTCTTTTTCTTCTTATTTTTTTAGGCTTTTTGGGTGCGGGTCTTTATAACAAATTTTTCTTGAAAGTTGAACGTCCGTTGGCTTATCCTATAAATTTAACCCGAGGCGGCAGGATACTTTCGTTTCAAGGTCGATTAACTGATTCTTTAGGTAATCCAATAACAACCGCAACGAACGTGCAGTTTAAACTCTATAATGTCTCAACCGGTGGAACACCTTTGTATACGGCCGGTCCTTGTTCAATAACACCTGATCAAGATGGTATCTTTTCAACATTAATTGGCCAAAGTTGTGGCTCAGAAATCCCCAATTCAATTTTTACTGAAAATCCAAATGTCTATTTGGGAGTAACCGTTGGCGCCGATTCAGAAATGACCCCCCGCCAACCAATTGCCAATGTTGGTTATGCGATAAATGCTGAGACTTTACAAGGGCTTCCACCAGGCTCAAATCCATCAAATATCCCGTTTATCAATCAAGATGGCAACTTGCTAATTGCTGCTTCAACTCCAGGAATCCGCTCTACTTTTACTTCAGCTGATTTTACTTTATCAAGTGCTAAAGCCGCAGTCATTCAATCAGCTGGTACCGGTGATGTGATTTTGCAAGCGACAGAGTCAGGAACATTAAAATTTAGAACTGGCGGAGACAGTGATACTTTTAACCGAATGATTATTGATAACAATGGACTAGTGGGAATCGGCATAACCCCAAGCCAAAAACTTGAAGTTTATGGCAATATCTATGCCAATTCTGGTCAGATAAGACTAGGTAATTTTGCCTCTCCCCCAACAGCCATTGGCGCCGGCTCAATGTATTACGACTCAACTACCCAAAAAGTTTATTATTACAATGGTTCAGCTTGGACTGAGATGGGTGCTGGAGGTAGTGGATCAAGTTGGTGGACACAAAATTTAGGATTACTCTACCCGATAAACTCTACTTTAGATTTAGCCATTGGTGGCACGGCTACCTCATCAGCAAAATTTGCTTTTACCAATATCAACTCTGGTACACCAACGTTAAAATTTAATCAACCATCTTTTTTTGATCTGCCAAATTCAACCGTGAATGCTTTGAATATTGAAGGAGGGCTTTTAAGCTTTGATACCCAAAACTCCCGTGTTGGCATCGGAACAACTACGCCTATTGGAAAACTTCATATCGAAGGTGCAAATACTGGAAAAGCTCTGGCAATATTTGATGAAACTGGCGATCAAGATATCTTAACTGCATCAGCCTCAGGAACAACAAAATTTAGAATGGCAAGAAATGGTGAGTTTTATGCTTCAGGTGGTTTAAATGCTTCCAATGGTAGTTATTATCTAAATTCTTTGGGTGTTTTAAATGCTTCATATTTTACAGACGCGCAAAATAATAACTATGGTTTAGATCCTGCTGGAACCACTAATTTTGGTGGTTATTCTTTAAAAATCACTGGCGGCGCTCTTTTGGCCGTTGATTCGGGAAATGTGGGAATTGGGACGATAAATCCTCAGCATAAACTTGATATCAATGGTAATGTTCGTATTCAAGGTGGTGAACTTCTTTTAAATCCAATTAGTTCTGCTACCAATAATATTGAAGGAACAATTTATTATGACTCCGATACCAACCATCTTTTTGTCTATAGTGATTTTGGTGGTCCCCCTGCTTGGCATCGACTCTCAATGGATATGACCAAATATTCTTCTTCATCAGCTAATGTCGCCAATAAAGGCTATATTGAAATCGCTCACAATCAAAATACCAATGACGTCTCTTTAACTGGCTGGGTTTATGATACTGTCTCTGGGCTTTGGAAAAAAATCACTGACTGGACTTCAACAATTGTTCATAATCTAGACAATCAATTTAATCCTCCTTTTACAAAAAAGAAAAAAGTCGCTCAAGTTCAGATTCAGTATAATGAAAATAACTTAGGAAATGGTGCCGACGGTGCAATCACTGTCAGTGGCGGTACTACTCAAAGTTTAAACTCAGTAAATTTTATCAGTGGCAGAAATTGTCCTGATGGTGGTGATGCGGTTAATTACAATGTTATTGCTTTGACTT
>JAPYWZ010000050.1 GCA_028276105.1 Microgenomates group bacterium
AAATAAACTAAAGAAAAACCAAAAATCCTAAAAATATCACCAAAAAATCTAATCAAAAAAGGGTAAAAAGGCAAATGAGCAGCAAAATATTTTGAAGGAAGCGGTAACTCAAAACCTATTTTATCAATTGCTTCTTTATGATAAAAAGTTTTGGCAGGAATAATGTACAAAGGTCCATCGTAATTTCGGTAAATATATTCAAAACTAGAATTGGGAATTTCAATTCCATACCAAAAATTAATTTTTAAAAGAAATGGTAACCAAACTAAAAAAGTAGTCAATAAAACGAAAAAAATTAAGATAAAATATGATTTAATGAAAAAACGCATAAAAAATATTTTAACAAAAAATTGGTTTTTTTTAATCTTATTAGGAATTGGCATTTTTTTTCGTCTTTATCGATTGGAAGAATTTATCACTTTTTTAGGTGATCAAGGAAGAGATGCAATTATAATTAAAAGAATTATCACCTTTGAGCATTTTCCTGCCTTAGGCCCGGTTTCTTCGGTTGGCCAAGTATTCTTAGGTCCTTTTTTTTATTATTTTATGGCTCCATTTTTGGCATTATTCAAACTTGATCCGGTTGGCTTAGCTTTTGGCAGCTTTTTTTATTCGACAATTGGCTTAATTTTGGCCTATTTTATTTTAAAAAAAATCGATCCAAAAATTGCTAATCTCTTTCTTGTCTTAACCACTTTTTCTTGGATATTAATTCACAATGCTCGCTTTTCTTGGAATCCTAATCTCCTACCTTACTTTTCTTTTTTTACTCTTTACTTTATGTCTTTATTTTTTGAAAAAAATCTTATTTTTCCTTTTTTGGCGGGAATGTTTTTTTCTTTTTCAACCCAACTTCATTATCTTGCTTTTCTTTTAACTCCCACTTTAATTTTATTTTTTTTAATAAACTATAAAAAAATTTTAAAAGAACCACTTTTATTTATTAAAAAAATTAGTTTTTTTATTTTTGCCTTTTTAATTTTTTATCTTCCTTTAATTCTTTTTGATTTAAAACATCAATTTTTAAACATTAAAAATTTTATTAAACTCTTTACTCATCAAGAAATTATCAAATCAACTTCTTATCATCAACGATTTCAAGAAACTTTAACTAACTTTTTTAATTTTACTTTTAATTTGAAAATTAATTATTTTTTAAGTTTTACATTTTTTATTCTTCTTTTTTTTTATTTTCTTAAAAAAAAATTTTTTTATAAAAAACCCTTATTTCAACTTATTTTTTTAAGTTTTTTTGTTTTTATTTTTAGTTTTTCTTTTTTAAATAGTTTTCGTCATTATCATTATTACAACACAGTTTATCTTAACTTCTTTGTCATTTTAGCCGTTTTTTTTGCCGACTTTTTTTCTATTAATCTTTTAACTAAAATTTTTGTCTTTATTTTTTTAATTTTTTTTATTAATCAAAATCAATTAAATTACCCTTTTAAACATCAAAAAGGCAATTTTCAAACAAAAATTGCCCAAAAAATTGCCAAATCAATAATCGATAACAATCCAAAAATGCCTTACCAAATTGTTCCTATTCCTTTTACGGAAATGGATGGTCATATCCGTTACTATCTTGAAATTATGGGAAAAAGACCACTTTCAGAAGAAAGTAGTCAGGAAGGCGAAGAACTTTATATTTTATGCTACGAAAAAGAATGTGATGTCTTAAACCATCCTCAATGGCAAATCGCTGCTTTCAAAAATAAAAAAATTGCTAAAATATGGAAAGTTGATCGGGTAACAATTTATAAAATTATCCATGGAAGATAACTTAAAAATTTCTTTAATCGTCCCTTGTTATAATGAAGAATTAAACCTTCAAAAAGGGACTTTGGACAAAATTGGCAACTTTACAAAAGATGATAAAAGATTTATTGAAGTGATAATCTCTGATGATGGCTCAACCGATCAAACAAAAAAAATAATTAAAGAAAAATATTTAAAGCTCTTTCCAAAATTTAAACTTCTTGAAAACCCTCATCAAGGAAAAGCCGGGGCGATAATCTCCGCGATCAAAAAAGCAAAAGGTAATTGGGTATTTTTTACCGATTTTGATTTAGCCACCCCAATTGAAGAAGTTGAGAAACTAATCTCTGTAGCAAAAAAAGATACCCCAATCATTATCGGTTCACGAAATACAAAAAGAGAAGGAGCTCCATTTATAAGAAAGATTATGGCCTTAGGTTTTATTTTTCTAAGAAATCTTTTTTTAAATCTTAAAGGAATTAAAGATACTCAATGTGGTTTTAAAATGTTTAAAAAAAAGGCGGCGTTAAAAATTATCAATAAGCTAAAAGTCTTTAATCAACAAAGAAAAGTCAAAGCTTCTTCTGTTTCTGCTGGTTTTGATCTTGAATTTTTATTTTTAGCCCAAAGATTAGGTTTTAAAATTAAAGAAATTCCAGTTTCTTGGAAACATGTAGAAACAAAAAATGTTTCTTTTTTAAAAGATACCTTAGAAACAATTATTGATATTATAAAAATAAAAATCAATGATTCAAAAAATGCTTAAAAAACACAAATTTTTTTTTGTTTTTATAACTATCCTTTTTTTTATTTTATTATTTAAAATTGTTTTTTTTGTTAAACCATTTTATGATTGGGATGAATCTTTATATATAAAAAGTGGCTTGGAAATGTTTGAAAAAAGATATTTTCTTTTTCCGGTTTGGCAAGGAAAAATCTGGTTTGATAAACCACCATTAATTCCTTTTCTTTATGCTTTAGTAATCAAAACTTTTCCTTTTATACTTCCAGAAATCTCCACCCGTATTTTCACTCTTCTAATCGGAACGGCGACTTTAATATTACTTTATTTTTTTTATTATCAAATGACAAAAAACACCTTTCTTGCTACTTTAATCATTTTTCTAACCGCTACTCGGTCTATTTTTCTTCAACGACTTCAAGTAGTCAATCTTGATTTATTTTTACTTATGGGATGGATCGGGTATGTTTTATTTTTTAACCACTTTTTTCTGAGTTTATTTTTCTTAATTATCTCTGTTTTTAGTAAATCGCTTATTGGTTTTTATTCTATTTTTATAATGTTTTTTTATCAATGTTATCTTTTTTTAACCAAAGAAATAGACTTTAAAAAATTCAAAAAAAACCTCATCAAACTTTTTACTCATTTTATAATTCCGTTTAGCTGGTTTATTTTAATGTATATAAAATATGGGCATACCTTTTTAAAAATGCATATTTTCGAAAGTCATTTTCGAAGAATAACGGCTTCAATTGAGTTTCATTTTGGAGAAAGACTTTTTTACATTAATCTTGTTAAAACGGAGTTTGGGACTTACTCATTATTAGCATTAGCGGGTATTATCATTCTTATTTGGTATTTTTATAAAAAAATCTTATCAAAAAAACAAATATTTTTTTCTTTCTATCTTCTTCCTTGGTTTATTTTTTTAAATCTGACTAAAACAAAAATTTTTTGGTACCTCTTGCCAGTAATTCCTCAATTTGCTTTCTTTTCTTTTTATCCAATAACATTCTTCAAAAATAAAAGAATATTATTTTATTTATTAATTTTTGTTTTTTTTATTTTTATTTCTTATCAATTTTTTTGGCAAAAAAATTTCTTGGGTACTTTTTACTCTGAATACGACTCCAATTATTACCTAGCCATTACTGCCAAAAAATATTGTAGTCAAATTGATATGCTTATCGATCAAAAAACACGAAGTGATTTTGAAACTCTTGACAAACTTAATCTTTTAATTACTACTAGTCGATGGTGGGGTAATCATCCTAGTATTTTTTATTATTTTGGTAAAAAAATAAATCTATATTTTGATAAAAAACATTTCTTAAAAAATATCGATAAATACGAATGTTTCATTTTAGAAAAAAAAGATATAAATGATCTTAACCTTAAAAAATTTAAGTTAATTAAGAATTTTGATTCTCTATTTTTATACCAAAGACAGAATCAATAATATAAGAAGGCCGACCTTTTACTTCATCATAAATCCTTTTTATATATTCACCCATTATTCCCATTGAAAAAAGTTGTAAACCACCAATAAAAATTAATAAAGTCACAGTTGTTGCAAAACCAGGCACACGGTTATAATGGGAAGTAAAAAACTTCATATAAAAAACAAAAAGTGCTCCTAGAAAAGAAAAAAACAAGGAGAAAAAGCCTAAATAAAACATAAACTTAAAAGGAACATAAGAAAAAGAAAATATACCATCAAAAGCCAGTTTCATAATTTTTTTAAAAGTATACTTACTTTTTCCAGCGTAACGTCTATCTCTTTCGTATTCTAAACCTATTTGTTTAAATCCAACCCAAGCTCTAATTCCTCTTACAAATCTATTTCTTTCGGGCAAAAGATTAATTGCCTTCACCACTTTTCTTCTCATCACGCAAAAATCACCACTGTCTAAAGGAATATCAATCTCAGCAATTGCTTTTAAAAAACGGTAATAAGTAGCATAAGCTAATCGCATAAAAAGAGATTCTTTTCTTTTTTTTCTTATTGCATAAACAACATCATAACCCTCATCAATTTTTTTAAAAAATTGAGGTAATACTTCTGGCGGATCTTGAAGATCAGCATCCATCACCACAACAATTTCTCCTTGGGCATATTTTAATCCTGCCGAGACAGCCATTTGATGGCCAAAATTTCTTGAGAAATTAATTATTTTTACTCGAGAATCTTTTTGATAAAGATTAATTAATTTAAAAAGAGTTTGATCGAAAGAACCGTCGTTGACGAAAATTAATTCGTATTCTTTTTTCAAGGCTGTTAGTACTTTGGTTAATCGTTGATAAAGAATGTCAATATTTTTTTCTTCGTTATAAATTGGAACAACAATTGAGTATTTAATCATTTTTTTTATTTTTTTATTAAATAAGGATTATTTTAATATTATAACCATAAAAAACCACTTTGCCAAGAAAATATTTTTATATTACAATCACGCTTTTTATTCCTTCAACTAAATAAAATGTTTCTTTTTCTGTCGTTGTTAATATTGTTTGATAATTTTTAATTAACCGTAAAATTAATTGTCTATTTTTTAAATCCAACTCAGAAAACAAATCATCCAAAAGTAAAATTGGTCGGATTTTAAAATTTTCTTCAAAATACTTAATCTCATTTATCTTAAGCCAAAATAAAGCCAATCTCTGTTCGCTTCTTGAACCAAAAAGATGAATATTTTTTTCTTT
>JAPYWZ010000051.1 GCA_028276105.1 Microgenomates group bacterium
TCACTCAACCCGATAAACCTGTTGGAAGAAAACAAATCTTAACCGAAACACCGGTAAAGAAAATAGCAAAAAAATATCAAATATCAAATATCAAATATCAAATAGACATTAGAAATTTGAAATTAGATATTAGAAATTTTGATTTAGCTTTAATTTATGCTTTTTCCCATATCATCCCCAAAGATTTACTTAACGCCCCAAAGCTTGGTTTTTGGAATATTCACCCCTCACTTTTGCCCAAATACCGTGGTCCCTCTCCCATCGCCTATCCTTTAATCTTTGATGAAAAAGAAACTGGGGTAACGATTATCAAAATGGATGAAAAAATTGATCATGGCCCAATTATCGCCCAGGAAAAATTAAAAATTGAGGACACTGATCGCCGACCGGATTTGGAAAAAAAATTAACTGATTTGGGATTTTTGATGTTTAAAAAACTAATTTTAAATAATTTCAATACTTCAACTTCACTTAGTATAAACCAGTTTCAACTGACGCCGCAAGCGGACCAAAACGCCACCTACACTCGCCTTTTAAAAAGGGAAGACGGCTTTATTCCTTTATCCACTCTTAAAAAAGCCTTAAAAAATAAACCGTTAAAGTTTGAGGAAATGCCACCGATTTTAAAAGAAATTAGAAATTGGAAATTGGAAAAAAGAAGCTCTTTGGAAATAATTTACAATTATTTTCGGGGTTTATATCCTTGGCCAGGAATCTGGACTCTTCTTCCCAATGGTAAACGCTTAAAAATCATTGATATGAATTTTAACGTTACACGTTACACGCTACACGTTACACGAGTTCAGCTTGAGGGTAAAAAAGAAGTTGACTTTGAGACGTTTAATCAAGCGTATCGGGTGTTTTAAAATTTTAATTTTTCCCTTTAAATAAAGTACACCGGTAAAAATAAAATCTTAGTTTGATTAAACTTTTTTTGACCAAAATAGTTTTTTGTTAAAACCACTCCCCTTTTTGGTTTATAAGTATCGCAAAAACTTAAAAAACTGCGAGAAATTTTTTCTTTATCAAATTCTTGATATTTAACTTCAAAAGGAACCATCTCCCCTTGGTAATCTAAGATAAAATCAACCTCAGCCCCCATTTTCGTCCGCCAAAAATAAAGATGACTTAATTCTTTACGATAGTAAAAATTTTGAAAAACAAAGTTCTCAACCATGGCTCCTTTTTCAAAACGAATATCAAGCGAACGAAAATCAGCTATCAAAGCATTCCTTAAACCCAAATCTAAAAAATAAACCTTAGGGGCTTTTTTGATTTCTGTCATTTTATTGGAGTAAAAAGGTGGAATAAGCTTTATCACAAAAGTATTTTCTAAAACCGCCGCTATTTTTTTTATTTCAAAAAGACTAACTCCCATCTCTGAAGCCATCCCTGAATAATTCACTAAATTACCAATTTGACTGGCAAAAACTTTGGTAATTTTTTTAAACTCTAAAAAATTACCAATTTTTAAATATTTAATAATGTCTTTTTCAATATAGGTTTCAATCAAAGAAAAAAGTCTTTCTTGTTTTTTCTTATTTTCTGACAAAACTATCGCCGGATAACCACCAAAAATCAGATACTCCTCAAATAAATTTTTTAGCTTTTCCTCAAAAATAAAAGAAGTTTTTGAAAATTTTTTCCCTAATAAAAAGCTATATAAATTTTTATTAAAAGTTTGCCATTGTTTAAAAAGGCTTTCATCTTTTGCCAAAAGAAATTCAGAAAAACTAAAAGGATAAAGATTAAAAAAAATCGCCCGGCCCACCAAATAAGAAGCAATTTCTCTGATTTGCAGATTGGATGAACCAGTGATGATAAACTTTGCCTTTTCAAAAAACTGATCAAAAAGAAGTTTTAAAATTTTGCCGGCATTTTTCACATACTGAAACTCATCAAAAAGAAAGTAGGTTTTTTTGTTTTTGGCAAGCTGAAGACTAACAAAATCTTTTGGTGATTTTAAAAAAGCCTCCAGTTGAAAACTATCTTCAAAGTTGACATAAACAACTTTTTCTTTTTTAAGTTTTTCTTTTATTTGAAATAAAAGAGTGGTTTTCCCGGCCTGACGGGGACCATTGATAATAATAATTTCTTTCTCAAAAAGCCAAGAAAAAACCTTCGGCAAAATCTGCCGTGGTATGAGATTATCTTTACTTTTTTTTATTTTCATATAAAAATAGTAATACTATTTTATAAAAATGTCAAGGAGAAAAAGATTCTATGTCATTAATTGTATTAAAAGTATACTGGTAATTATAAATTACAGCAAATCTTTTAAAACGCTTAATATTTCAAATAAAACTAAAACTCAAATTCTGTTTTTTATGCGATAGCAGTTAAAATAGAACTTATTTCTATAACAATCCAAAAATAAACAAAAATTCCATCTTGACAGCGATAGCAGAAAAGATAGAATAAAATTATGAGCACAGAAAAAACGTATGGAAAAATCGTTAAGAAAATGATTGATGTCTTTGCTGACCTTCTAATTGCTACTAAAATCTCCTATCTTCCTAGCCCCTACTATACTTTAGGAAAATTCATTAAAGCTCTTTTAGAAGAAGAAACAAATTTAAGTAAAAAACAGATTAAAAAAGCTCTTTACGATTTAAAAAAAAGACAACTGATTGATATTATTGAAAAAGACGGTCAAGTAAAAATCTATCTTCAAGAAAAAGGCAAGCAAAAAGTCATTACCCGCTCAATCAAACTTCTTTTGGACTACAAGAAAAAAGAAAAAAAATGGGACGGCCGATGGTTTATGGTTTTTTTTGATGTACCAGAAATTGAAAAACAAAAACGAGAATTTTTAAGAAAATACCTTAAAAAATTGGGATTTTATCGGTATCAAAAAAGCGTCTATATCTTCCCTTTTGAGTGTAAAAAAGAGGTAGAATTAATTAAAAAGATTGTCGAAGGCGCTAAATATATGAAATACATAATCGCCGAAGAAATCGAGGAGGAAGAAAAAATAAAAAAATATTTTAACCTTTAACACTAAAATCTCCAAATTATTCAAAAAATCATTCAAAGTTTCTTTGTAAAAAAATTCTGTTTTTTATGCGATAGCAGTTAAAATAGAAAGTATTTTCACAACAATCTAAATTAAAATAAAAATTCTATCTTGAATGCGATCGCTGTTAAAACAGAATTTTAAACTTTTTATCTTTTTATTTTAATCTTTGTTTTTTTCCTTTTCTCCTTATCTATAATACTCCTTCACCTGAAAAAGAACATACCAGGAAAGTAAGATACCAATAATCATCCCCACCCAATCGCCACCTAAAAATCCAGAAACAACATTCACCAAAGAGGCATAAAACAAAAAGCGCCAAGCTTTTTCTTCTCTTTTAAAAAGACCAGGGACAGCCATTGCCGCCAAAACAATAACAACTGCCAAAGCAACCATCGATAAAACATAATTAAAACTGTAAGATGGAGCATATCGTGGACCTAAAAATGCGGTAAATGGTGAAACTAAAGCGCCAAGTCCTAAAACCGCAAAAACTGCTGGTACACTAACAATAATTCTCAAAATTGTCAAATACGGTACAAACTGGACAATTAACTCCTTCCAGTTTTTTGGGATAGAAAATGGCGTTTTTTTTACCATATAAGTCTCCAAAGTCTCCTCAAGCTGCCCCAAAGCTTGTTTTAAATCCAAATTTTTTTCTGCCATAGGATTTTTAAAGAATTTTTAATTAACTTAATTATATAAAGATTTTTCATTAAATCAAATCTTTTTCAATCATCTTCCTTATCCAGATAAAAAATTTTTCCATCACAAAAAGATTATGATAAGTTGCTAAAGTATAAGCCAAAAGCTCGCGGTTTTTGAAAAGATGATGAAGATAACTTTTCGTAAAATGCTGACAAACATAACAATCACAGTTTTCGTCAACTTTTGACAAATCATTGCGATAAACCCCTTTTAAAATATCAATTTTTTCAATTTTAAATTTTGAATTTTGAATTTTATATATTATTCCCATCCTCGCCAATCTTGTTGGCTCAACACAGTCAAAAGTATCAATTCCATACTTTACCAAATCCAAAATATCATCAAACTCCCCAACACCCAAAAGATGAACTGGCCGATCCTCTGGCAAAAAAGGCGAAACCCAGGCAACTTGCGCCCTCATTTCCTTTTTACTTTCCCCAACTGATACTCCACCAATGGCCACTCCATCGGTATTTTGAGAAACAACAAATTCTGCCGATTTTTTTCTTAGATCCTCAAACACCCCACCTTGAATCACGCCATATAGATATTGATTTCTTTTTAATTTTGAATTTTCATTTTGATTTTTGATTTTTAATTTTTGATTTTGCTTAATACATCTTTCCAACCACCGATGCGTCCTTTCTGTTGCCTCTTTTGTATACTCGTAACTTACTCCATACGAAATACACTCATCAAAAGCCATTATCATATCAGCACCAATTTTTTTCTGATACTCAATTGATTTTTCTGGGGTAAACTCCAAAACTGTCCCATCAAAAACTGAACGAAACCTCACTCCATCGTCAGAAATTTTTATTAAGGCTGGTTTTTGATCAAAAAACGAGGGGGAGAAATTTTTTCGAAAGTGGATGTTTGACGAGCCCTCCGATTTGGAGGGCGAGGAGTTCACTTGAGATAAAAATTTCGACCCTGAGTTTTTACTTTTGGCCAGCGAAAAAACCTGAAACCCACCCGAATCACTCATTAAAGGTAGATTCAAATTAGCATACTGATGTATCCCACCCGCCTTTTCAATCACCTCAACTCCAGGATGAGTCACCAAATGATAAGTATTAACAAAAGCCACTTGTGTTCCAATTTCTTTTAAAAGCCAAGGTAAAAGACTTTTAACTGTTCCTTTTGTTCCAACAGCCACAAAAGAAGGTGTTTTTATTTTTCCGTGGGAAGTTTTTATCTCCCCCAATCTCGCCTTTGACCCTTTCTTTTTAGAAGAATATAAAACTTTAAAAAATTTTGAATTTAATAATTTTGAATTTTGGAGTTTCATTTTGAGATTTGAAATTTGAATTTTAAATTACTAACATCGCATCACCAAAAGAATAAAAACGAAAATCATTTTTAATTGCTATATTATACAACTCAACCAAATGTTTTTTTGCTCCTTTATATTGTAAAAACGCCTCAACCAACATCATTAAAGATGACTTGGGTAAATGAAAATTAGTAATCAT
>JAPYWZ010000052.1 GCA_028276105.1 Microgenomates group bacterium
AGTGGCGTTAAAATCTGAGTCGGTAGTTATCCACTCAAGTTTCGAAGCCTGATTAAAAATCAAAGTTTCTTTTTTATTTACTTTTGCCTGAAGTTTATGGGTTTTAATTCTTGCTTTTAAGTTTTTTGCTTTACCAATATAAAGATATTCTTTGCCTTTTTTAAAAAAATATACACCGGGTAAAGAAGGAATTTCTTTTAAAATTTCATCTTTAATCATATTTTCTTTTTAAAAATAAAGCCATCAAAATAGCTAAAAATAAAACCCCAATTGTTATCTTTAATCCCAAATTATAATAATAAGGAATAATCAAAATTTGATCCTCGAAAACTTTTTTTCCATCGAATAAAACATTAAAAGTGGCTGCTTTCTTTTTATTTTTAATATGGGATTTTACCTTAATCTTTAATTCTTTTTTTTCAAAAGACAAAAAACTTTCAATTAAAAACTCTTTGGGGAAAATATTAATATCCAAACTCTCAAAGGTAATTTTTTTCCCAAAAAGAGAAACATTGCTTTGATTTTCCAAAACTAAGTTTACTAAATAAAAATTTTTATCATCAATCTTTTTGGGAAGGTTGTTGATTTTTATCCCAATTTTTATCTCCTCTTTTGGCTTATAAGAAACCGGTTTTAATACAATATCCGAAGAATCCTCTAATTTATACATCCCAGCCGATACCGGATAACTTGGGTCTTTTCCATGAATGACAAAAGTGATATGATTTAAATCAAAAGAAGAGAAATAATCAATCCCCGACGTATCTTGCCAAGTTGGGTCAACCGGTACCCAAATTTTTTTTTCATCATCATAGTATTCTGGCCAAGCATGAAGAATATCGGAAGTTAAGGTTAATGGTCTTAGTTTTTCATCTTGGGTAAATCCATATCCTTCAACTTCTCTTGAAAAAATTCCTTTTTCTCGTGCTAAAGCAATAAAAAGATCGGTAAACTCAGTACAAACGGCTTGATTGGGATAAAATAAAGCTAAATTAGCCCCTTTTCTTTCGGTTTTTTTAAGAATAAGCCCTTGGTTGTAGTTTAGTTTATCAACGACAAAATCATAAATATCTTTGACTGTTTTTAATGAAGAAAGATTAATTTTTTTCTCAATCTCGCTAATCTCCCAAAAACTTTTTGATGATAAAAGATATTTTGACTGATCTTTTATTTTTTTATTAATAAAATCTCTTATCTCAACCCTTGGTTTTGTATAAACAGAAATTACTCCATCAAAAACAATCACTTTTTTCTCCAAAGGTTTTAAAAGATAACGGGCCAAAAAATTTCCATCATCATCCTGGTACACAGAAAAAGGTTTTTGATCTATTTTCTCAATAAAAACCTTTTGATACAAAGTATCTGGTGGTAAAGCAATTTCGGTATAAACAGGATATGGCTTTTCATTTTTTAGATGATAATAAAGGGTAGTTTTATAATACTGTTCATCGCCAAAAACAGCATACAAAGTTTTTTCTTTGGGATTTTCCCAAATAATTTGATTGTTTAAAATATAAGTTGGTTTTGGCTTAGCAAGACCAATTTTTTTCTTGCTTTCTTTTGGCAAATGAACAATCACTTTATAGCTATCTTCTTTTTCTTTTTCAATCGTTGGTAAAATTACCTCCCAAATATTGCCATTGACTTTAAAAAGATTATCTTGATAAAAATTAAGGTAAAAATTGTTAACCGAGTCTTTCCCAATATTGGGATTAGAAAATTTAACTGTTACTTTTATCGTATCATTTAGTTTTTCAATTTGCGGGGTAATTTCGCCCCAATCATCTTTAGCTTTAAAATCTTTAATTAAAAAGGAGGAGGGAAAAGTCAAAGTAAATCTTTCTACATAGACTGAGGATAAAAGATTAGTGATTTTAATCCAAAAAGACACGGGCGACTCAATTCTTCTTTCTTTTTCTTCCAAAAAATACTCAACTTGATAATCAACTTTATAATCCCTAGCCCAAATAATTTTTGGATAAAAAAAGAAAAAGAATAAAATTAAAAAAAACGATCGCCAGGTTTTTAAAATTTTTTCCATTCTTTTAATTATTCCCTCGACTTATAAGACTTATAAAACCTATCTTATATCATCTTATCACTTTCTATCACTTTTGCCAAAAACTTGCCGGTGTAAGAATTTTTAACGGTCACAATCTTTTCCGTTTCTCCTTGATAAACCACATAACCACCATTTTCTCCACCCTCCGGCCCAAGATCAATAATATAGGGACAGTTTTTAATCACATCAAGATTGTGTTCAATAACAATCACCGTATTCCCTTCCTCCACCAATCGATTTAAAGAAAAAAGAAGTTTTTCAATATCATAAAAATGAAGACCGGTGGTTGGTTCATCAAGAATATAAAGGGTATGACCGGTACTTTTTTGGGAAAGCTCTTTGGCAATTTTTATCCTTTGAGCCTCCCCACCTGAAAATGTTGGCGCCGGCTGACCAAGCTCAATATACCCCAAACCAATCTCCTCCAACACCTTTAACTTATTAAAAATTTTTGGGTGATTGGAAAAAAAAGACAAAGCTTCCGAAACAGTCATTTTTAAAACCTCATCAATCGACTTTCCTTTATATTTGACCGACAAAGTTTCTTGATTATAGCGTCTACCATTACAAACATCACAAGTAACATAAACATCAGCCATAAACTGCATCTCAATCTTAATTACCCCAGCTCCCTGGCATTTTTCGCAACGACCACCTTTGACATTAAAAGAAAATCTTCCTTTTTTAAAACCCAAAGCCTTTGCCTCAATCGTTTGAGCAAAAAGATCACGAATCTCATCGAAAAATCCAACATATGTGGCTGGATTTGATCTTGGTGTTTTCCCAATGGGGCTTTGATCAACAAGATAAACTCGATCCAAATTTTCAAAACCCTCCAATCTTTCAAACTCACCAATTTTCTCATTAAAAGAAGAAGTAAGATAATATTTCAAAGCGGGATACAAAGTCTCAACAATCAAACTTGATTTACCAGAACCAGAGACTCCAGTAACCGCAATTAAATTCCCCAAAGGAATTGAAACATCAATGTTTTTTAAATTATTGTGGCGGACTCCTTTAATTTTCAAAAAACCAAAATTTTTATTTAATTTTTTACCAAAAAAAACCACTTTTTTCCTTCCTGAAAGATATTTACCAGTAAGGGAGTCGTTGCTTTTTAACATCGAAGGCAACGTGCCAAAAAAGGTGACATACCCACCCTCTTTTCCTGCTTTTGGCCCAAGTTCGATAAGATAATCAGCCGCTTCTATCGTTTCTTTATCATGCTCTACCACTAAAATGGTGTTACCCAAATCTCTTAATTGTTTTAAGGTGTTAATCAAAGCTTGAGTGTCTTTGGGATGAAGACCAATGGATGGCTCATCCAAAACATACAAAACACCCGTCAACCCCGTCCCTATCTGAGAGGCAAGGCGAATTCGTTGCATCTCACCCCCAGACAAAGATTTTGCTGCTCTATCAATAGTTAGATAGTCAAGACCAACATTTTTTAAAAACAAAAGTCTGTTTTTTATCTCTTTAACAATTGGCAAAGCCACTTGCCTCTCATATAAATTTCGTCTTAAAAACCAAGAATCATCAAAGTAAGCAAGCATTTTTTTTACGGAAAAAGAACTAAGAGAAGCAATGTTTAAGTCGTCGATGGTAATTGATAAAACCTCAGGTTTTAGTCGACTTCCCAAACATTTTGGACAAACTTTCTCTCGAAGGTATTTGCCAAGTTCACCCCCATAATCACTTTGATTATCAAAGTATTTTCTTTCTAAATCGGCAATTATCCCATCAAATTTTTCAAAAATAAAAGTTGGCCTACCAAATCGATTGGTTCCCTCAACTCTATAAACTTTTTCGCCAGTACCATATAAAATTTTTTTGATTGCCTCTTTTGGCAGTTTACCAATTGGGGTATTTAAATCGATTCCCTCCTCCAAACAAACTTTTTTCAAAAGTCTCACATACCAGGTATCTTGAAAGAAAAATTTATTATAAGGAAGAATCCCTCCCTCATTAATACTTAAATTTTTATTTAAAATCAACTCTTCATCAAAAATATAAATACTGCCAATCCCATGACATTTTTCACAAGCTCCAAGCGGTGAGTTAAAAGAAAAAAGCCGGGGTTCAATCTCCGAAAGAGAAAGACTACATTTTGGGCAAGAAAACTTTTCTGAGTATAAAAAATTTTTTTTTAAACTTTCAACCCACAAAATTACCAATCCCAAAGAAAGATTTAGGCTTTGTTCGATACTTTTTATAAGAAGCGATTTTAAATTTGAGAAAAAAAGTGGATCGGAAAAATTTTTATAAGTTAAAGAAAAACGACTAATTAAAACATCAATCTTGTGGCGATTATTTTTTAAAAGATTGATCTCATCTTTGAGATAAAAGTTTCTTCCATCAACCCTCACTTCGGTATAACCTTTGCTTAAAAGATTGTCAAAAAGATCTTTAAACTCTCCTTTTTGATCACGAACAACTGGTGAGTAGATAATAAACTGATGCGGTTTAATCTTGTCAAGGGTAACCACTTCTTTAATCTGATTTAAAACTCGCTCAACAATTTCATCTAAAGAAAGTTTGGTAATCTCTAAACCACAGTTGGGACAGTGGGGATGGCCGATTCTAGCAAAAAGCAGTCGAAGATAATCATAAATTTCAGTAATTGTTCCAACGGTGGAGCGAGGATTATGGGTAGTTGATTTTTGATCGATGGAGATTGCCGGTGATAAACCCTCAATGACATCAACATCCGGCTTATCCATCACCCCCAAAAATTGCCTGGCATAGGCCGAAAGTGACTCCACATATCGTCTTTGTCCCTCAGCATAAATGGTGTCAAAAGCCAAAGATGACTTTCCCGAGCCAGAAACACCAGTAATCACCACCAGTTTGTTTTTTGGAATATCAAGATTGATGTTTTTAAGATTATGTTGTCTTGCTCCCCGAATTTTAAT
>JAPYWZ010000053.1 GCA_028276105.1 Microgenomates group bacterium
TCTTCGACCAGGAAAGACTTTGGAGGAGATTTTTAAGATTGCGGCGGAATATGCTTGTATCCCCCCTGAAGTTTTAAAAGCTTTTATCGCTCAAGAAGCGCCTGGAGTTTTAACTTGGAGTGATGAAAGAGCAAGATTCTATAACGCCTACGACTGGTGGCATCGGGTAAAAGAAAAAAAAGAAGTCTGTCGTGGTTATGGCTGGTATCCGGAAACAGGTTTGATTGCTGAGGATAGTCTGTTTGCTGGGGAAAGATGTAAAGAGCCTTTTTCTTCCCAAACTGCCAACGATACTGTTTCCAAATCTCTGGGAGCTTGTCAGATGCTTCAGTATGAGTGGGAGAATATTTATGCCAAAAAAGTCAAACAAAAGTTAAAAGTAGAAAAAGTTGATAGAAGAGTCCTTTTTGACTGTCTTTTGGGCTTTGGTATTTATTTAAAAGAAAACACACGAATTGAAAAGTGTAAAAATTGGGGATTTGAAGATATAGTAAGAGCCGCTTGTGTCAATACCGGTGGCAACTGTAGTTACTATAATTACTGCAATACTATATGCCGAAATTACAATAAATTTGCCAAAACTCATTTTAACTGCGATGTTAATATGGAAAGTCTTCTAAAGCCAGGCGGTTTTTGTCAATTTAAATAAGTTATCCAAAAACTATTTGACACTGATTTTAAAAGGAGTATAATATATTTATAAATATGTCAAATTCAAGCAAAGTCAATCTTTCAGATCTTCCTGATCTTTTAACGATTAAAGAAGTCGCCTCGATTTTGCGCGTTTCTCCTTTAACCGTCAAACGCTGGGGCAAGTCGGGAAAACTACCCGCAATAAGAATCAACTCCCGCGGTGATAGACGTTATCGAAAAGAAGTGGTTTTGCGACTTTTGGGGATGGAAAATAATTCTTAAACTTATAAAGATTTTTCTATCGCTTTTTTTTATCATTTAAAATTTTCTCAATGCCTTTTAATCTATTTTTTAAACTTCCAAGCTTTCAAACTCCAAAAAACACAAACCAAAAACAAACTAAATTTTTACCATTTTCTTACGATCGAAAAAAGATGGTAAACAAATAAAGAGGAGTTTTTTATTTTTAACCATCTTTTCACGATCGAAAGAAGATTGTTAAAATTTTAAAATCTTTAGTCTTTAGTTTTTAGATTGAAATATCGCTTTATTTTATCTTCTTCTTCTATTTTTTCAGCGATGATGTACTTCATATACTTTGCTCCCTCAACGATTTTTTTGATTAACGAAACTTCTTTTTCGCACTCGTAAGGAAAGATGTAAACGCTTTTTTGATAAGGATAAAAACCCAACCGTCTTAAAAAACTTCTTAGATAATCTCGTTTATTTCTTTGAATTTCTGGGACATCAAAAAAAACCATAAACCACCGACCATCCCATTTTTTATTTTTCTTTTTAAAATCCAAAAGTTTTTTGATTGAGTATTCAACGATTTTTGGATGATTTTTATCTTTAAGATAAACAAAGACTTTATCATCTTTTTCTTCTAAGGAAATTATTTGCTTTTTTTCAAGATTTTTTAAGGTGCGAAGGACTTTTCTTTCTTTTTCTTTTTCTGTCATATTGGTGGCAGATTTTAAAACATCATCCACAATCTCCATTAAAGTCCACATTGCTCTTCCCCCTTTTCGACCATAAACTGAGGAAAGACCAACCGATAAAGTGTCACAAAAATAATTAAAGATGCTATCCACTATCTGCCCATATTTAATTTTTTTCTTAGGCATATAAATTACTTTACCATCTTCTTACGATCGTGTCAAGATGGTAAAGATTAAGACTAAATTTTTAAGTTTGAGAAAATTTGCTTTTTTATATCATAAAAAATCACTTGTTTTTTAAAAAAATGCTAAAATAATTAAATATGGCTGAAGGTGAAAAAGGAATGCCCTCCCCCGAACGTATACCAACAAGGACAGAAATGGTGGCACTTCATACGCGAATGGCAGTTTCAAAAGAAGCTTTAAACCCAGAAACAAAATTGGAAGAAATAAAAGAAGAAAACTTAGGCAATCTTGAGCAAACAATAATCGCCGCCACAAACTCTTCAACAAAAGAAAGAAATCAATATTGGGAAGAAAGATGGCAAGAAATGGTTTCTTCTGACTCGTCTTTAGCTTCTTTAGATGAAAGACAAAAACTGGAAAAACAAAAAGAAGTTTGGCGAAGGTTGATGGTGGAAAGATTTAAGGCAGAAAATAATCAACCTTTAGTGGCAAAATTAAAAGCAAAAAAAGCAATTGGGGGGATTAATTTTGAAGTAGAGTTTAGTGAAGAAACAGCTGCTCAAATTTACAAGCGATATTTTGAAGGACAAAAACAAAAAGATCAAGAAGAAGTCTTGATCGCAAAAGACGGTCAACAAAAAAAGTTAGTTATTCCATCCAATCTTAACCAGTTTATTGACGATGTTATTGAAGCTTACCAAAGAAATTTAGAAGCGATTGAGCAAGATTTAGAGGCAATTGTTTGGTATGCGGGGATTTTTGGTAATCAAATGGCCAACAAAGTCATTTTCGAAATCATTCGGACAAAACTTATCCTGGCTGACGAAACAAAAAAACAAGAGCTTATCAACCAAGCCAACGTCAACGACAGAAGAAACACTCTTACTAAAACTGAACAAGACTTTTGCCAATGGCTTTGGGAGGGAACAAAGATGGAAAGAAAAACTATTACTACTTCTCCCCCACCACCCACAACCACCCCCACACCCTCACCTAACTCACCTGAACCAAAACCAACGGCAAATTCACAAAAATGGGAATACTTACGACTAGATCCAGAAAAAAGAGAAACACCACAACCAAATCCCATTTCAGAAATAGCTAAAATATTAGTAATAAAACATCCCGAACTTTATCAACAAAAATCTCTATCTGAGATTGAAAAAACAATAGAAGAAGAAGTCAATCAAAATTGGCAAAATTTAAAAGATAAAGGTATAAAAATGGAAGAATTCGGCCAATGGATTTTAGGGAAATTGACTGACGAACACACTGATTTTATTGATTATCTACAAAGAAAATATAATATTCACATCCCCGCTCATAAAGGCGGAATTCAAATTATTCCTTTAAAAGGTGAACTAGCTAGAATAATTGATCCTGAGGGAGCTTTTGGTTTTATTATCCCAACAACCTCAGGTCTTTTTTTAAATTTAGATGTAATTGAAGAAAAAGCAAAAAGTTTAGCTTATAAGGAAGGATGGAGAATCATTCCTCAAAATGAATTTAATGCTTTTTTAGAAAGAGTAATTAAGGAAGTTTCACCTCACGAATTAGTTCATTTATTTTCTGATTTAGCTTTTTGGCAAAAAGATGGATTTTCTTTACCCGGAAAAATTGGTATCGAAGTTTCTAAACCAAAAGATATACACTCCGGAGAAAATAATAATTTTTGGTTCCGTGGGAAAGAACTAAATGAAGCTATAACTCATGAGATTATCTTTCGCTGGGCAAAAGATAGTAATGCTAAGATTGATATGCCGGATATTTATAAAAGTGAAAGAGAAGTGCTATCAGAATTAATCAAAATGGTAGCTTCAGAAAAAAACATTAGTGAAAATGAGGCTTTTCAATACTTTGCTAAAGCCTTATTTACCCCTGAAGATTTTAGACGAATGGTTGAAGTCTTAGATGGACATGAAAAAACTAGTGATGGTAAATTTACTACCAGACGCCCTCATTTTATTTCAATTATTTATTTTTTAATGGACTGGGAATCTGCCGAAATTATAAAAAAAGCAAAAGAAGGAAAGACTGATCTTCATTATGATATAACCTTAGGATTTATACGAGGAAATTTAACTAACGAACAAAAGCAAAAAATCCGTGAGGCTTTAAATTCAACACCTTCCTACGCCCTTTCTCCAGCAGCAAGAAAAATTTTAGAAGAAAAAATCTCCTAAAAAATTAGTTTTTCCCCACCGGCGCTGGCGGTAAAGATGTTTCTTCTTTTTTAGTCTTTTCCATTTCTTGTTTTAAAACCGGAAACATATAGGCGGCGCGAAAGTTTAACAAAGCAGTAGCAATCTCAACTGCTAGATTGGGAATCTTTCTTTTGAAAAACTCATCAAGTTCTTGATTGGAAGCATTTTTTTCAAGTAACTGATCAAGTTCTTTTAAATCTTCTTCTGATAAAAGAGTGATAAGATGGGTGTTTATGGCTTCATTGGCTTTGTAAAGTAAAAAGGCGCGCATCTGTTCTCGATTTTTATCGGTGATATTTGGGTCATTGCGCTCCTTCATCATCTCATCAATAAATGATAAAAGCGCTGCTTGATCTTTTAGATCTTGTGGCGTTACTTTGGTTGGGATTTTTGGGGATTGAGTGGTCATAGGTTTTTTTATTTTTTTAATAAATCTCTAACTCATTAATATAAAAAATTCACCAGCTTATAAATTAATAATAAAGAAAAAATTTTTAGATGTCAAATTTTAATTTTAAAGCTGATTCTTATTATCTAATCTCTTTCTCTTAATAAGAGGTAAACTATTTTATTTACTACCAACTTTAGTTCCCTCTTTCTCCCATTCATTAATCTGTTTTTTTATCCTTTCAAATTCACTATCAATCTCTCCCTTATGTTTCTCATAAAATCTTTTTTTGGCTTTTTTGTAAATATCCAAAACTAAAGGTTGAATTTCTGGAAAAAGTTTTTGGGCTTTTTGTTCTAATTGAGTAAGTTCTTGATTAAGGATGTTTTTTTGACCTTCATCTTCTTGCTGTTTTATTTGGGCTGAAATCTCATTTGCTTCTCGTTCAAATTCTTGATAATGGGCTAGTTTTTGTTTATCCGATTGGGACAACTTGCTTTCTTCCTCTTTCCGAATCTGTTCAAACTCTTCTTGATTCCCTTTAATCATTGCCGTGATTACATATTCTTCTATCATCGCCAACTCAATCT
>JAPYWZ010000054.1 GCA_028276105.1 Microgenomates group bacterium
ATAATAAATTGAAATTAATAAAAAGAATTTCCTTTGGTTTTAAAAACAAGGAGGTTTTTATCTTAAAGGCAATGCTATCGGTCTTAGTTACTTATATATTAAATCAACCAATTTTTAAATAGAACCTTAAAAGTTATGCCTCCCTTAAAACACTACCGAAATCCTTATTTTTTATACAATAACAAAACCTCTTTTTAAGACAAAAGGCAAAGTTAAAGTGGGACAAAAGAAAAAGTAGTAATTTTGATTTGCTTTGTTATTAACCATAATATTTTATATAATATAAAAACAAAAAACAAAATTTCAATAGATATTTAGCTAGATTAAATCTTTATGTCCCTTGTCTTAATTGGAATGTCTAATAGCGGAAAAACTTACTGGTCAAAAAAACTTGAGAAAGAAAAAGGCTACTATTATTTTGGTTGTGATGATTATATTCAAAAAAAACTTAATTTTAAATCAATGAAAGATTTAAGTGGCTGGCTGGGATTCCCTTATGAAAAAAACTATCAAAAAAATAGTCAGCTTTATCTTCAATATGAAAAAGAAGCTGTTGAAATGGCTTTAAAATTAATTGAAAATAGTCAAAATAAAAAAATCGTCGTTGACACCACGGGCAGTATTGTTCATTTGCCTCTTTATTATCTTAAAAAATTATCATCAGTGGCCAAAATCGTTTATCTTAAAATTGAAAAACAAGCAGTAAAAAAAATGATTGATCTTTATTTCAACAATCCCAAACCAGTAATCTGGGGTAATTTTTTTAAAGAAGAAAAAAACAAAAGTCCAATTGAAAATCTTAAACAAAATTATCCGCGCCTTCTTAACTTTCGTCAAAAACGTTATCAAAAATTTGCTCATATTACTTTGGATAGTTTTCAAATAAGAAATAATAATTTTTCAACCGATGATTTTTTAAAAATGATAAACTTATAAAATGATTAAATACATAGGAACTCGCAGTCTAAAAAATAAGAAAATTCCTTTTTCCCAAGCCATTTTAAAAACAACCGATGAAAATGGCGGTCTTTACGTTCCAACCACCATCCCTCATCTTAGCAAAAAAGAAATGAAAAAACTTCTTTCTCTTTCTTACCAAGAGTTAACCTATTATATTTTTAAGCTTTTTGATGTTGATTTTGAGGAAAAAGAGTTAAAAAATTTGATCAATCAAGCCTATACCGATAATTTCGGCACCAAAGAAGTCATTAACCTTTCTCAATTAGATGAAAATACTTATTTGAATGAACTTTTCCACGGCCCAACCGCTTCTTTTAAAGACTTGGCTCTTCAGATAAAACCGCTTCTTTTTTCCAAAGCCTTGGAAAAAAATAAAGAAAAATTAGACTATCTTATTTTAGTGGCGACCTCAGGTGATACCGGATCAGCCGCTCTTTCTGGTTATAAAGACAAAAAGAACACAAAAATTATCAATGACCACTTTTGAGGGAAAAAATCTTGCTAGTTTTGAGGTTGAAGGAAATTTTGATGAGATTCAAAAAATAGTAAAAAATATTTTTAATGACCATCAATTTAATCAATTTTTAAAAGAAAAATATAAAACGGTTTTATCCTCAGCCAACTCTATCAACCTTAGCCGATTAATCCCTCAAATCGTCTACCATCTAAAAGCCTATTTTAATCTTGTTAAATTAAAAAAAATTAATTTCGGTGATAAAGTTGATTATGTTATCCCAACCGGTAATTTTGGCAATATTTTAGCCTCTTTTTATGCGAAAAAAATGGGTCTGCCAATAAATAAATTAATCTTGGCCAATAATATCAACAATTCCTTAACTTTTGCTTTTAAAAATGGTCTTTATCAAACAAAAGAAAACATCTTAAAAACCATTTCTCCCTCAATTGATATTGTGGTTGCCAGTAACTTTGAAAGATTGCTTTTTCATTTAAATCCCAATCCAAAGACAATAAAAAAAATGATGAGTAATTTTTTAAAAACAAAAACCCTTAAACTTCCTAAAAAAATTTTTCAAAAAATAAAAACTCTTTTTTATGCCAACTACTCAACCGAAGAAGAAACAAAAAAAACCATCAAGGAATGTTTTTTTAAGAAAAAAATCCTTATCGATCCCCACACCGCCGTTGCCTTAAATGTCTATCAAAAATATAAAAAAGAATTCTCACCCAAAGTAAAAGCTATAATCGCCTCAACCGCCGCTTGGTACAAATTTCCTCAAGCCGTTTATCAAGCTATTTTTGAAAAAGAAGAAAAAGATGATTTTAAAATAATCAATTTTTTTAAAAACAAAATAAAAGATCTTAAAATTAACCAAGAAATTTTAAATCTTCCAAAAAAACCAATCCGTTTTAAAAAAGTCCTTCCCAAAAATGAGCAAAAAATTAAGGAAGAAATTATCAATTTTTTAAATACTTTTTAAAATTTTTCTCTTAAAGCAATTGCCTCAATCTCAATTAGCGCTCCTTTTGGTAAAGATGCGACACAAACCGTGCTTCTTACTGGTTTATGAGAAGAAAAATATTGACCATAAATTTCATTGACTTTTTGAAAATCATTGATGTTAGTTAAAAAAATAGTGGTTTTTATTACTTTATCTAAGGAAGAACCGGCTTCTTCCAAAATATTTTTCAAATTTTCTAAAATTTGTTTGGTTTGGTTTTCAATACCTTTGACTAAATTAGAAGTTTTTGAATCAATGCCAATCTGACCGGAACAAAAAACAAATTCACCAACGACTAATGCTTGTGAATAAGGCCCAATTGCCGCCGGTGCCTCTTTACTATTGATGATTTTTATTTTTAAATTGTCATTTTTCATTTTTATTTTTTATTTTTAATTTAATACATTATCCATTACCGCTCCATAATTGGCACTTAAAACATGTTGAGCATATCGACCAAGCCAACCACGGCTGACTTTTGGCTTAAAGGGCTTTAATTTTTTCATTCTTTTTTCAAACTCTTTTTTTGAAATTAAAAGATCAATGGTTCTTTTTATGGCATCAATTCTTATTCGATCACCGTTTTTCACGATAGCAATTGGCCCACCTGAGGCTGCCTCGGGTGAAATATGACCAACACACAAACCCCTTGTTCCACCAGAAAAACGACCATCAGTAATAAGCGCCGCTTTTGTTCCCAAACCTTTTAAGGCTGACGTTGGTGAAAGCATCTCTTGCATTCCCGGACCCCCTTTTGGCCCCTCATAACGAATAACCACCACATCGCCATCTTTAATTTTTCTTTTTAAAATAGCATCAAGAGCCTCTTCTTGAGAATCAAAACAAACTGCTTTACCTTCAAAAACCATCATCTTGGAATCAACACCAGCAGTTTTGACTACGGCCCCATCTGGGGCTAAATTTCCATACAAAATCGCCAGCCCTCCTTTTTTAGAAAAAACATTATCTTTGGTTCGAATCACATCTTCATCAGGTTTTTTGGCTTTTTTAATATAGTCACCAATTGTTTCACCCGTAACTGTCTTTTTCTCAAGATGTAAGGGGGCATTGGATGATTCAACAACTGCTTTTAAAACTGAGGCCATCCCGCCTGCGCGATCAACATCTTCTAAATGAATCTCTGGTCTTGATGGTGAAACTTTACAAACATTAGGAGTTTTATCGGCTAAATAGTTAATTCTTTTTAAAGGATATTTGATTCCCGCCTCATAAGCTAAAGCCAAAGTATGTAAAACAGTATTCGTTGAACCACCCATGGCCAAATCTAAAATAAAAGCATTATCGATCGCTTCTTTAGTGACAATATCACGTGGACGAATTTTATTTTTTATTAAATAATCAATCACTTCAACCGCTTTCTCAAAAAGAGCTATTCTTCTTGGATTAATCCGCCATTTACCTTTTTCTTTATCCACCCATTCTGCAGCAGGAATCGTCCCATTACCAGGAAGTGCCAAGCCAATCACCTCTGATAAACAGTTCATTGAATTGGCAGTAAACATCCCAGCACAACTGCCACAAGTTTGACAAGCAGATTCCGTTAATTTAACTAATTTTTCATAAGAAATTTTACCGGCCGTATACTGACCAACACCTTCAAAAACGGAGATTAGATCAGTATTTTCTTGACCAGCAAGCATCGGACCACCAGAAATGTAAAGAGAGGGAATATTTAATCTTACCATGGCATTAAGCATAGCAGGAACAATCTTATCACAATTACCAATCCCAATCCAGGCATCAGTCGGATGAGCACCGATAATTGTTTCAATTTGATCAGTAATTAACTCTCTTGATGGTAGTGAATACTTCATCCCAAAATGACCCATGGCAATTCCATCATCAACTGCCCCACCAATATTACAGTACCAAACATTAAAACCTTTATTTTTTAACATTTCAACCAATTTTTCGCCAAGGTATTGAAGATGAGTATGGCCGGGAATATGAGTCGTATAAGAATTAATTACGGTAATAAACGGTCTGTCTTTATCAGCTACATGTTTAAAAATTCCGGCAGCAATCATCAAAGAAACAGCCGGAAGCATATGATATCCTTGAGTAACAATCTTACTTCCTTTCTCTTGAATATTTTTAATCCCTTCGTTAATAAAACCTTTGTTTTTCATAAGATTAAATATTTATACAAAAGATCATTAAAACTTATAATTTGATAATTAAATTGATGTTTTTTAAGATTTTTAATAATTTTATCAAAATCATTTTTATCACTCAACTCAATCCCCACTAAAGCCGGCCCTTTTTCTTTATTATTTTTTTTAATATATTCAAAAAGAACAATATCGTCATTTGGACCCAAAATATTATTGACAAATTTTTTCAGTTGGCCTGGTTTTTGAGCAAATTCAATCAAAAAATAATGTTTTAATCCCTGATAAACTAAACTTTTTTCTAAAATTTCTGAATATCTAAGTAAATCAAAATTACCACCGGAAATCACACAAACAACATTTTTTCCCTTAATCTCTTTTT
>JAPYWZ010000055.1 GCA_028276105.1 Microgenomates group bacterium
CAACCTCCATTTATCTCTACTTATCTCCATTTATCTCTATTTATCTCTATCTATCTCTATCTTACTGTTTCCCTGTCGCTGGCTTTACTTCTGCTTGTTGTCTTTGAGCCACTTTTTTGGGTGAAAAAATACTTCTTCTTATTTTTCCTTTTGGTATCTCAACCAATGCCTCTTGTTTTTTTCTTTCTTCTTCTTTACGTTTTTTCTCTTGTTCCTTATAAGCTTCCATTCTTTGTTTTTCTGCCTCTTGTTGTTTTTGTCTTTGAAGAACTTCTTCTTCACCTCGTTTTACAAGTTGAAAAAGTCTTTGTCGCAATGCTTCTTCTTTTTGTTTATCTTGTTCTTGATATTTCTGTCTTAATTTTTCAGTATCTAAAGGAGTGCTATTTTGCTTTCCTTTTAACTCATTTTTATCATTTTTCTCAATCGAAGCATTTTCATTCCCTTCCCCAATAATTCCTTCCAAAATCTTAAGCGGACTAAAAGTTTGTTTAAGTTGTTGACCGGTATTTTTTACTGTTGATTTTCCAAGCTCCAAAAGCTCTCCTAAAATCTCCTCATTATCCCAAAAACCTGTTTTTGGCATAAAAAATAAAAACGTTTAACGTTGAAGGTTTAACTTTTTTCCGATTTATCCGATGTTAGCTGATTTATCTGGTTTATCTTAATTTTCATATCCCCAACATCGCTTTTGCCTCCTTTGACATTCTTTCAAGGGTCCAGGGTGGATCAAAAGTCAACTCTAACTTAATCTCTTCTTCCTTTAACCCCAACTCTTTTAATCTATTTTTTACTTCTTCCTCAATCAAAGAAAAAAGCGGACAACCAATCGTGGTTAAAGTCATAACAATTTTCACTTTTTCTTTTTCAATCTTAATCTCATAAATAAGACCCAAATCAACAATCGAAATTCCAAGTTCTGGATCCAAAACCTGTTTTAACTTATTTTTTATTGTTTTTTTATCAATCTTCATGGTTTATAATAATTATAACCAAATTATTATTTAAAACCACTTTTATGTCAAATTTTAAACTAAGGTATGTGGCTTTGGGGGGAGTAGGAGATGTTACTAAAAACATGCATGTTTATGAACTTTATCAAAACGATAGACTAAAAGATATCTTAATCGTTGATTGTGGCATTGGTTTTCCGGCCGAAAAAGAACTGGGGATTGATTTTGTGATTCCTGATATTTCCTATCTTGAAGATAAAAAAGACAAAATCAAAGCAATAATTCTTTCTCACGGTCACGAAGATCATACCTCAGCCTTACCTTTTCACTACGCCGCTTTAGGTCAACCACCGGTTTTTGCCAGCAAATTAACCGCTATTTTTTCGGAAAATAAACTTAAAGAGCACGGAATTTCCATCAAAATCAATCAAGTAAACCCTCAAAAAACTTATCGCTTTGGAGATTTTGAAGTTTTATTTATCAAAATGACTCACTCGATTCCCGATACCCTTCATCTTTTTATCAAAACGCCGGTTGGCAACTTCTACCATGGTCAAGACTTTAAACTCGATCTTACCCCTCCTTATGGTCCGCCTCCCGAATTTGAGAAAATCACTCAAGCAGGAAAAGAAGGTGTTTTGTGTCTTTTATCCGATTGTTTAGGGGCAGAAAGAGAAGGTTTAACCTTATCAGAAAAGGTGGTTGGGAAAACTTTTGAGGATGAGATGCGAAAAACAAAAGGTAAATTTATAATGACCACCTTTTCCTCCAATATTTCAAGGATTCGTCAGTGTGTTGAGGCAGCCGTAAAATTCAACCGAAAAATTGTTTTTTTAGGTCGATCAATGAAAGAAAATACCAGATTGGCGATTGAAAACGGCTATTTACCAATTCCGCCTTCTTTTTTAATTAAAGAAGAAGAGGCAAAAAGGTTACCTTCGCAAAAACTTTGTCTTATCGTTGCTGGTTCCCAAGGTCAGTATGACTCGGCTTTGGCCAAACTTTCCATGGATCAAAATCCCAATATCAAAATTACCCCAGGCGATAAGGTGATTTTTTCCTCCGATCCTATCCCCGGCAACGAAAACGATGTTTATGCCTTAATTGAAGACCTAATTGAAAAAGGAGCCGAGGTTATCTACTCAGAAATCGGGGAGCAACTTCATTCTTCTGGTCATGGTAATCAAGAAGACTTAAAATTTTTAATTCGCTTTACCAATCCCAAGTATTTTATCCCCATTGGGGGTACTGTTCGTCATCAAAAACAGTACCAAAAGATTGTTTCTGATCTTGGCTTTGATAAAAACTTAGTTTTTCTTTTGAAAGAAGGAGAAAGTGTTTGGTTTTTTGAAAATAAAGCATTTTTGGGAGAAAAAATTGAGACAAAAAATATCTATGTTGATGCCTATGGAGTTGGCGATGTTGGAAACATTGTTCTTCGTGATCGAAAAACTTTATCAACCGAAGGGATGGTAATTGTTTTTTTAATTTTTGATAATCAAGGACGGCTTTTAACTGCCCCAAAGATTATTTCTCGGGGGTTTGTTTTTGAAAAAGAAGAAAAAAGACTTTACCAAAAAGCCCAAGATCTTATTGAAAAACTAACCAAACCGCACCATCATTTTCACCCCAATGAGATAAAAAGAGTAATTATCGACAGTCTTGAAGATCTTTTCTATCAAGAAAAAGGAAGAAAACCTTTGGTTGTGGTAGAGACGATTGTGATATAAAAAGTGAAACCTTCAACGTGAAACCTTATAAAGATACGAATGATGCGAATAAATATGCGAATGACGCGAATAATGCGAATGTGAAAAGAGATAAATGGAGATAAATGGAGATAAATAGAGATAGATAGAGATAAGTAGAGATAAGTAGAGATTAATGGAGATTGGGAGAGTGAAAATTAGTGTAAAAAGTAGTGTAAACCAAGTCTGACTTGGTAAACATTGTGTAAACGTTGTTAATATTTAACGTTTACGTTTCACGTTCCACGTTACACTTTGTTAAAGAGTTAGATGTTAGAAGTTAGGTGTTAGATGTTAGGTGCTAGGTGTTAGAAGTTAGGTGTTTGGTGATTATGTTCCCTCCAATTTTGCGAAAAATCAGTCTTTTCTTACAGAGGCTTCCTGGAATTGGTGAAAAAACGGCCAACCGTCTTTCTTTTTTTCTTTTAAGACTTCCAGAAAACGATCTTAAAACTTTTGGCCAAAATCTTATCGATTTAAAACAAAAAATCAAACTTTGTCAAAAGTGTTTTAATCTTTCCGAAGAAGATCTTTGTCCAATCTGTGCCGATAAAAATCGCAATCAAAAAACAATTATTGTTGTTGAGACAGTTTTAGATCTTTTGGCTTTTGAACAAGGAAAAATTTACCAAGGTGTTTATCATGTTCTTCATGGTAAAATAGATCCATTAAATAGAATAACAGCTGACGATTTAAAAATCAAAGAACTAATTGACAGATTAAAAAATGAAGAAGTTGAGGAAGTAATTATTGCCACCAGCCCTGATATGGAAGGGGAGGCAACCGCAGTTTATATCAAGGAAAAAATAGAAAAAGAAGTTTTTCCACAAAAAAAAATAAAAATCAGTCGCTTGGTTTATGGCTTGCCCATTGGTGCTAATTTAGAGTATGCTGATTATCTAACTTTAAAAAAAGCCCTTGAGGGAAGAAGAGAGTTATAAGTTAAGTGATTTTTGATATTTTTCGGGGTGTAGTTCACCGGAAGAACGTTCGGTTCGGGACCGAAAGGTAGTGGGTTCAATTCCCACCACCCCGACTATGAGGCTTTACAACACTTTAACCAAAAAAGTTGAGGAATTTGTCCCCCAAAAAGGAAAAACCGTTACTTTTTATACCTGTGGCCCAACCGTCTATGACTATACCCATATTGGCCATATGCGCACCTATACCAACAACGATCTTTTAAAAAGAACCCTTTTGTATCTTGGTTTTAAGGTAAAACACGTAATGAACATCACCGACGTTGGCCACTTAACTGGCGATGATGATACCGGTGAGGATAAGTTAGAAAAAGGCGCCAAAAAAGCAAAAAAAACTGTCTGGGAAGTCGCCTCTTTTTTTACCCAATATTTTTTCAAAACCATAAACGCCTTAAATATTTTACCCCCCGATATTGTCTGCAAAGCCACCGACCACATTCAAGAAATGATTGAGATGATAAAAAAACTAGAAAAAAAAGGTTTTACCTATCAAACTAAAGAAGCCATTTACTTTGACGTTTCAAAATTTAAAAACTATGGTCGGCTTTCTGGCCAAAAACTTGAAGAAAAAATTCAAAAAGCAAGAGAAGAGGTTTATGTCGATCCTGAAAAAAAACATCCGGCTGATTTTGCTTTGTGGTTTTTTAGAGTGGGAAGATTTGCCAACCACACCATGCACTGGCCTTCTCCTTGGGGTGATGGTTTTCCTGGGTGGCATATTGAGTGTTCGGCCATGAGTGTTAAATATTTAGGTCAACCAATCGATATCCATGCCGGTGGGATTGATCATATTCCGGTTCATCACGAAAATGAAATTGCCCAATCAGAAGCTGCCAACGACAAGCCCTTTGTCCGTTTTTGGTTTCATAATAATTTTTTAATGGTTGATGGAAAAAAAATGAGTAAATCCTTGGGTAATTTTTATACGATCAACGATTTAGAAAAACACCAAATTGAACCGTTGGCGATGCGTTACTTTTTTTTACAAAGTCATTATCAAAAAGTATTAAACTTTACTTGGGACGCGGCCAAATCGGCCCAAAACTCTTATAACAATCTTAAAAAAATCGTCTTAGAACTTCAATCTTATAACTCCTCTCAATCTTATAAAACTTATAAGAATTATAAGACTTATCAAACTCAATTTATTAACATCTTAAGCGACAATCTTCAAATCCCAAAAGCCTTAGCTCTTCTTTGGCGGGTAGTTTCT
>JAPYWZ010000056.1 GCA_028276105.1 Microgenomates group bacterium
GTTCAATCCCAGCCGCAGAGATTCTTCAACGTCTGTATAAAAAATCAATTATCTTAACCGGCTTTACTTTACCCGATGATAATATTCACGCACCCAATGAAAATTTTGATAGTGAAATGTTTTTTTGGGGATTGAGGCGCTTGAGAGGATTTATGGATAATTACCCTTAAGAACGAGAAGTAAGTTTAAAAACAATAATTCCCAAAAAAATAGCGATTAAAGTTAAGGAAAAAGCAATTAAAGCTTTTGCGTTAATATCCCAAACGTTAATCATAATTAATATCTACCAAATTTTCTTAATTCAATAGCAATTACTAAACTAAATATACCAGCCAAGACATCGGCTGTCAAGATTAAAATATTATAAGGCCAATTAATACCAGAAAAATTAGGAACAATTATCACTGCTCCGAACCAGCCGGCGGCTAAATTTATAGAGAAATCGGCTAGTACAGAAAATAAAATTTTTTTAATCACTGTTAATTTTTATTCTCTTAAAGAATTTAAAGTTTCAATAATTCTTTTTGTCTCCGCTTTTGTTTTTAAAGCTTTTATACAAATTCCAATTAATGCTTTTGGATTTGTTTGCCAAAGATTTTGGTTTTGGTCAATAATTTTTTTAATTTCTTTTTTTAGTTCTTCATCTGATAAAGGTTTTGGTAGGTAGGGGAGAATAATATTTAGTTCTTCATTAGTCTTTGATTTTAGATCTTCCCTTTTGGCTTTAATTGCTGCTTCTTTTGCTTCTTCAAGTTCCTGCTTGATTTTCTGAAGAATTAATAAGGTTTCCTCATCGGTTAGTTCTTTTTGTTTATCAATCTCTTCTTTTTGGATTCTTGAAAGGACAAAGCGAAGAATGGAAACTTTTTTTTCATTTTTTTCTTTTAAGGCAGAAAGTAAATCATTTTTTAGTTGATTTTTGAGCATATAATAAGAATTATACTTATTTTATTTTAATTTGCAATCTTTCTTTTTTGTCATCTTTATATTAAAGATTCTATTTTTTCTCGATCGGTGCTAAGATAGAATTTCATTATTAAAACAACCTAAAAATAAATAAAAATTCTGTTTTTGATGCGACCGCATTCAAGATAGAATTTCTTATTTCACCGTCACACTTTTGGCTAAATTTCTTGGTTTGTCAGGATCTAAGCCCCTGGCTAAAGTTAGATAATATCCCAAAAGTTGGGCAAAAACAACATTGGGAATAGTGGTGGCATCGGCACAATCTTCAATTTGAAAAAATTGATGGTAAACAGGATTATTTTTTGACGATATGCCAATTACATAAGCGCCACGAGCAGAGACTTCGTAAGTTGAAGATAGGGTATCCTCATAAGTTTCATCAACTGGATTATAAACAATTACCGGCGTTTCTTTTTCAATTAAAGCAATAACTCCATGTTTGAGCTCACCACCAGGAAAACCTTCGGCATGAATATATGACGACTCTTTAATTTTTAGAGCCGACTCTAGTGCTACCGGATAAGAAACACCACGACCTAAAATAAAAATATGCTCTTCGCTTTTTTCAAATTTTCTTGGCCTTTTTTAAAAGTACCATTTAAAATATGAGCTAAAAGATATAAAAAACCAAGTTTTGCCGTAAATGATTTGGTTGATAAAACACATTTTTCAGGACCGGCCAAAAGCAAAAGTTTTTCATCGGCAAGACGGTATAAAGTTGATCCCAAAACATTGGTTAAAGCTAAGATTTTGGCTTTTTTTTCTTTGGCTTTTTTAATTGATGAGATAACATCAATTGTTTCACCTGATTGAGATAAAGGAATAACTAAAGAAGTTTCTTTTAAAAAATCAACCAAGTAAGAAAATTCCGAAGCCACAGCCGCATTGATATGACGCTTGGCAATTTTTGAGAAAAAATAAGTGCCGGTAAGTGAGGCATAGTAGGCACTTCCACAACCAATAAAGTAACTGCCATATGAGTTTTTAATTAAATTAGCTGCTTTTTTAAGATTTTGTTCTTGAGTGTCAACAATTGTTTTTAAGACTTTTGGCTGTTCGTTTATTTCTTTAATCATAAAATGTTTATAACCTCCAAGAAGTGTATCTTCGACTTTGTAATTGAGGTTAATGAAGTTGATTTTTTTTGGTTTTCCATTTTTGTCAAAAAGAGAAAGATTTTTTTCTTTAATCACAAGAATTTCGCCATCGTCAAGAAAATAAACTTTATTGGTATAAGAAGCTAACGCCGAAGCGTCTGAAGCTAAAAATATTCCATCGTGATTTTTTCCCACCACAATTGGTGAACTATTTTTAAAGGCATAAAACTCACTGTCGTTTAAAAAATAAAAAATAACTGCATTTAAGCCCTGAATTTTTTTGATAATTTCTTTGATTATTTTTAAACGATCGTTTGTTTTTTTTCTTAATTCTTCGACTAAATGCGGTAAAACTTCGGTATCAGTTTCAGAAGTAAAAATGTGACCCTTTTTGATAAGTTCTTGTTTGAGTTGGTTAAAGTTTTCAATAATCCCATTGTGAACTACAAAAATTTGTTTTTGACAGTCAAAATGGGGATGGGTATTTTTTTCCAAAACGCCACCATGAGTCGCCCAGCGGGTATGACCAAAACCCTCAGTGCTAAAGATCGGTGGTAATTTTTCTTTTTTTATTTTTCCAACTTGACGTTTAAGATAAAAGGCGTTGTTATTTTTTTTAACTAAAATTCCCCAAGAGTCATAACCGCGATATTCAAGCGATTTTAACCCGGATAAAATTAAATTGGCAACATCGGTTTTTCCCCCTTGGTAGGCAAAGATACCGCACATAAAATATCTCAAAACTCAAAAGTCAAAACTCAAAACTTTCAAAGATTTTTTGCTTTTTCGATTTCCGAAAGAAAGCCATCTTTACCGCGAGCGCCAACAAATTGATGGATGACCTTTCCATCTTTAAACATTAAAAACGTGGGGATAGAAAAAATATTATATTGAGAAGCCAAATCTGGATTTTCATCAACATTAACTTTGACAAATTTAACCTCTTTTACTTCGTTGGCTAATTCTTCAATAATTGGAGAAGTCATTTTACAAGGACCACACCAATCAGCATAAAAATCAACAAAGACCAAACCTTTTTGATTTAAAACCTCATTTTGAAATTGATCGGCATTGATTTTTAACATAGATGATTAGAGAAAAATTATAACTTTTTAAATATAGAGGATAATTTTGAGGGTGTCAAGGGGAAAAATTATTATTTTCAGATAAATCGGAAAATAGGAGATTTATTGAGATTAATAGAGATAAATAGAGATTAATAGAGATAAATAGAGATAAATGGAGATTGGGAGATTTAAAAAAATTAGTGTAAACGTTGTTTTAAAATATGTTATCATTTTCATTATGAATATCAAAGAACGTTTAAACCTTATCAAACAAGTTGGAGAGGAGATTGTCGCTGAAGAGGAGTTAAGAAAACTTTTGGAAAGTGGAGAAGAGCTTATCGCTTATGATGGTTTTGAACCTTCAGGACAGATGCATATAGCCCAGGGAATCTTGCGGGCAATTAATGTTAACAAGATGATAAAAGCAGGAGTTAGATTTAAGATGTTGGTGGCTGACTGGCATGCAATGGCCAATAACAAAATGGGTGGTGATTTGGAAAAAATTAAAATTGTTGGCCGATATTTTATTGAAGTTTGGAAAGCATCAGGAATGGATTTGTCAAAAGTGGAGTTTGTTTGGGCTTCCGACTTGGTCAAAGATCCAGAATATTGGAAGTTAGTCATTCGTGTTGGTCGCTCCAATGCTCTTCGCCGCTTTATAAGAACCGCCGAAATTATGGGTCGGCAAGAGTCACTTGATAATTTAACTGGCGCAATGATCATTTACTCTTGTATGCAGACAGCCGATATTTTTTATTTGGGGGCAAAGATTTGTCAACTGGGGATGGATCAGCGAAAGGTGAATATGTTGGCTCGTGAGATTGGGCCGATTTTGGGGTTTTGGAAGCCAGTGGTTGTTTCTCACCACATGCTTATGGGTCTTTCCAAACCGCCAGTTTCGACCGCTTCGGTCGAAAGTAGGTTGGCAAAAAGCGCTATTCAGAGGACAATTGAGAGAAAAATGTCTAAATCAATCCCGGATTCGGCGATTTTTATGACTGATACAACTGAAGATATCAAAAGAAAGATCAATAAAGCCTACTGTCCCGAAGGAGTGGTTGAAGACAATCCAATTTTAGAATACTATAAATATATTGTTTTTGAAAGTTTAGACCGACTAGGCGTTGATAAAATTGCAATTTCTCGTCCGGAAAAATTTGGCGGTGAGGTAATTCTTAATTCTTATGAAGATCTTGAAAAAAAATTTGCCAACAAAGAAATTCACCCAGCTGATTTAAAAGCAAGCCTAGTTTCATATTTAGATAAACTAATTGAGCCAGTAAGAAAACATTTTGAGGAAAATAAAGAAGCAAAAGAATTATTAAAAAAGGTGAGAAGTTTTCAGGTGACGAGGTGAAAAAAATTAAAGGCTCTCGACTAGAAAATTTATAATAACTTTTTCTTCTTTAATAAAACTATAAGTTCATTATATAGTTGTTTTCTACTCTTTTTATATCTCCACTCACATTCTTTAAGATGTAATGGGAAATTCTTGTTTATTCCATTAAACTTTTGTAATCTTCGCTTACAAAATGACCAAAAGTTCTCAATACCGTTTATATGATGCCCTTTTCCATCAGTCCATACACCTTTTTTATGATTTAATCTTATATGTTTTCCGTATCCAACATCAACTAATCCACTATATCCTTTCCAAAAATCAGTAACAACGGTTGAGTCTTTAT
>JAPYWZ010000058.1 GCA_028276105.1 Microgenomates group bacterium
TTTAATTATCGTTCCCAATCAAAAAGTTCTTTCAATCATTGAGAAAAAAACACCCGTCCTTGAAGCTTTTAAAAAGATTGATTCGGTCTTATATCAGGGAGTAAAAGGAATCGCTGATTTAATTACCACTCCTGGGTTAATTAACGTTGATTTTGCCGATGTGAAAACCGTGATGGAAAATTCAGGAACGGCTTTGATGGGTTTGGGTATGGGGAGTGGTGAGAAACGAGCGATGGCGGCCATTAAACAAGCAATTTCTTCACCTCTTTTGGATGTCACAATTGAAGGCGCAAGAGCGGTTTTGTTTAATGTTGTTGGGGGGCCAGATTTAACGATGAGTGAGGTTGATGAGACGGCAACGATTATTAAAAATACCGTTGACCCAGAGGCGGAGATTATTTTTGGGGCGGTGATTGATGATAAGATGATGGATCAGATAAAAATTACTCTTATTGCCACCCGTTTTAACGAAGGAAGAGCCCGTCTTTTTAGGTTCAAAAAAGAAGAAAAAAAAGAGATTTTAACTTCAAGTTTAGAGGAAGAAGAAAAAGAAGAATTATCTCAAACGCCGGTTGATTTAGAAGATGAATTTTTAGAGGAAGAGTCAGAGTTTGACATCCCAACATTCCTTAGGAAAAAATAAGCCATATCTTTTTTTATTTTTAATCTTCCTTATCAAAGCAACCTGAAAATTAAAACTTAAGCTAAACCAAGTTGTCACGATCGAAAAAAGATGGTAAAGGTAGTTATTATGTGGGTGAAGTAATTGGTAATTATGAGTATCACAAGGAGAAATTTTATCTCATCGAAGAAAGGTAAGGTGGTTTTCAAAATTAATTTCAAAAGATGAGATAAGTGAGGCGCTTAGACATTCAGTTGGTTCAATTGGAACAGTAAGTAACATTACTAAACATGTCCAAGAGATAGAAAGTTTAATTGCCGGAAGCAAACCGCAGATAATAGTATCAACTTATCATTCCCACAAAGCCAATTTTGACTTAACGAAGGCAGGAATATTTAGAATATAGATTACCAAAAAAGTCCGCCCTCAAAATTGGAAGATAAACAATGAAAGTTGCAAATTTAAGTTGTTTAGTTATATAATACTTAAATATGTTTAAACCGGTTGAGATAAATCACAATTTTATTGAGATGGAGCATAAGTGGTTGAGGTATTGGTATGAAGAGGGAATTGTTGATAAGTATCTTCATAAAAATGACAAGTCAGATAAGTATTTTTCCTTTCTTGATGGACCAATTACTGCTAATAACCCCATGGGTGTTCATCATGCTTGGGGGCGAACTTACAAGGATCTTTGGCCAAAGTTTTACAATCTTTTAGGCTTTCGACAAAGATTTCAAAATGGTTTTGACTGTCAAGGTCTTTGGGTTGAGGTGGAGGTTGAGAAAGAACTTGGTTTAAAATCAAAAAAAGATATAGAAAACTTAGTTTCGGGTGATCGCTTTGCTTCAATTGCTAAATTTGTTGATTTATGTAAACAAAGGGTTTATCGCTTTTCTAAAATCCAAACAGAACAATCAAAAAGACTGGGGTATTTTGCTGATTGGGAGCATTCTTATTACACGATGAGCGATGAAAATAACTACATGATTTGGACTTTTTTAAAAAAATGTTATGAAAATGGTTGGATTTATAAAGGCAAAGAATCGGTACCTTGGTGTCCTCGTTGTCAAACAGCAATTTCTCAGCATGAGATTCTTACCGAAGATTATAAAGAAGTTGTTCATGAGGCAATTTATTTAAAGTTTAAACTTAAAAATTCAACTTCCAAAAAAGAATATCTTTTAGTCTGGACAACAACCCCTTGGACTATTCCAGCTAATATTGCTGTGGCCGTTGATGAAGATTTTGATTATAGTTTAGTTGAAGTAAAAAACGGAGAAAAATACTGGCTTGCCACTAATTTAATAAAGGTTGTTTTGGGAGATGATGTCAAAAAAATAATAAAAACGGTTAAGGGAAAGCAGTTGGTGGGACTTTTCTATGAGGGTCCTTTTGATCATTTGCCGGCTGTTTCAAAAGTGGCTTTAGAAAATCCTCAAAAATTTCATCTGGTGGTAGCAACCGACAAAAGAATTCTTCCCATAAACTTAGAAGAAGGGACCGGTTTGGTTCATACGGCGGTTTCTGCTGGCACTGAAGATTATCGTTTAGGCAAAAAACTTGGTTTACCGATGATTCCCGTTATTGATGATGAGGCCAATTATCTTTCTGGATTTGGTGAGTTTAGTGGGAAAAATGCGAAACAAAATCCAAGACTGATTTTAGATTACCTTGAGAAAAACGGTTTCTCTTACAAAATCTATCCATATAAACATCGCTATCCAGTCTGTTGGCGATGTAAAACCGAGTTAGTTTGGAAGGTGGCAGAAGAATGGTATATCGCAATGGACCGGCCTTCGTCTAAAGTTTTGACCAGCAAGTCTTCTAATTTGACTTTACGAGAAAGAATGATTGAGATCGCAAAAAAAATAATATGGATGCCAGAATTTGGTCTTCAGCGGGAGCTTGATTGGTTAAAAAACATGGATGACTGGCTAATTTCTAAAAAAAATCGTTATTGGGGGTTGTCTTTGCCGATTTATGAATGTAAACATTGTGGTTATTTTACCGTTATTGGTTCAAAAGAAGAGTTAAAAGAAAAAGCGGTTGAGGGTTGGGATAAATTTGAAGGACATTCACCCCACAAACCTTATATTGACTTGGTAAAAATTAAGTGTGAAAAATGCGGTAAGATAGTTTCTCGGATTGAGGATGTGGGCAATCCTTGGCTTGATGCAGGAATTGTCCCCTATTCCACTATAACTGAAAATAACCAAGGCGAACCTTTATATAATATTGACAAAAAAAAATGGCAAAAATGGTTTCCGGCTGATTTTATCACCGAAAGTTTCCCTGGTCAGTTTAAAAACTGGTTTTATGCTTTAATTGCGATGTCAACTGTTATGGAAAATGAGCCGCCGTTTAAACGAGTTTTAGGCTATGGGACGCTTTTGGGGGAGGATGGAAGACCAATGCATAAAAGCTGGGGGAATGCGATTGAGTTTAATGAAGGTGCTGATAAAATTGGGGTTGATGTGATGCGCTGGATGTACGCACGGCAAAACCCATCAGAAAATATGCTTTTTGGTTATAAAAAGGCTGATGAAGTAAGACGGCAGTTTTATCTTATCCTTTGGAATGTTTATAAATTTTTTATTGACTACGTTAACTTAGACAAACCAAAATTTAATTTTCAAGTTAAAGAAGGAAAAGTCTCGCTTAAAAACTTAAAGTTAAATATTTTAGATAAGTGGATTTTAAGTCGATTTGTCTTTTTGGTGGAATTTGTTGAGAAATCTTTAAAAAACTTTGATGCTCGATCGGCCGCTTTGGAAATTGAGCGATTTGTTTCTGATTTATCAACGTGGTATATTCGTCAAAGTCGTGGACGTGTTTGGGTCAACAGCGATGATAAAGATGACAAAAAAGCTTTTTATAACACAATGTATTATATTTTAGTCAATCTTTCAATCATTTTGTCACCTTTTATTCCTTTTGTTTCTGAAGAGATGTATAAGAATTTAACCGACGGGGAATCGGTTCATTTGGAGTTTTGGCCGGAGGTTGAAAAAGAGTTTTATGACAAAAATTTAGAGGAAGAAATGGAAAAAGCAAGAAAAATAGTTGAGGCAGGTCACGCAAAAAGAAAAAGCCTTGGAGTAAAAGTGAGAATGCCGCTTTCCACTTTGACAATTGAAACTGAGATTAATCCAAAATTGATTAGGGAGGAAATCTGGCCCATTATTTTATCGGAGCTTAATGTCAAAAATATAGTTGTTAATCAAGATTTTCGTTATCCAAAAACTGAGGTCAAAGTCAGTGAGGAAGAGTTGAAAAAAGAAGGGGAGTTGAGAGAGTTAATAAGAAGAATTCAAGCAAAAAGAAAAGAAATGGGACTAAAACCCAATCAACCAATTAGAGTCACCGTGCCAAAAGAGTTTCAACCATTTAAAGAGGAAATAAAAAGAAAAGTGGTAGCTTCTAATATTACTTTTGGAGAAAGTTTAATCGTTGAAATATGATCTTTTTTATTCCTTCCTTCATTCTTTCTTTATTTGGAATTTTTACCATGTTGGGGATAAAAGAGGAGATTGCTTTTAATCAAGCTTTTTATCTTATTTTGGCGGTTTTTGTCTTTTTTTTTACTAAAAGATTAGCTTTAGTTTTTCGAAAAAACAAGACGATTTTTTTTTGGCTGTCTTTTTTTTTATTGGTAATAACTTTTTTTTTGGGTTTGGAAAGTCGTGGCTCAAAGCGGTGGCTTAATTTTTATATTTTTAATCTTCAACCATCTGAGATTTTAAAGGTATTTTTTATTTTTTATTTTTCTTCTTTTTTAGAAAAAGGAAGCTTTTATTTGGAAAAAATAAAGATTTTTTTAAAAAGTTTACTCATTTTTTTGATCATTGTTTTTTTAGTTTTTAAACAGCCTGATTTAGGCAACGCCATTATTTTTTCTTTAATTTTTTTTACTCTTCTTTTTTCTTC
>JAPYWZ010000013.1 GCA_028276105.1 Microgenomates group bacterium
CTTACAATACTTGTTTTAATCACGGATTTTTAGATATTGGAGAAATAATTGAAAAATATCATCCTGATATTATCTGTGTTCAAGAAGTTGAGACCGACAAAAAAAATTTAAAAAAAATTGAGGAGTTTGGCTATACTTTGGCTGATTTTGCTAATTCTTTTATTAAAAAAGGAAAGATTTATGGAATTGCCACTTTTTATAATTCAAAACGATTTGCTATTATTGATTCTAATTTTACTTTTCTGCCAAAAGTTTTTAACCAAATTCTTTCCTCTTTGTTTAATTTTATTACCAATACTAAAGAAAAAAGAACCGTTTTAGAAAATATTTTTTTAGATCTTTTAACAAACAAAAAAATAAGAGTTTATAATAATCATTTTCCTGTTTTCACTACCAATGGTAAAAGACTTCGAGCTTTAAAAAACTTATTGGATTTTTATCAGATTAAGAAAAAAAATTATGTGATTATTACCGGTGATTTTAACTACTTTCCTTATGGGCGAAAAAGGTTGGAAAAATTAATTTCTTATTATGATTTAAAAGAAGGAACAAAAAACATTTCCTATACTATTCTTTATAATCTTAAAAATAAAAAGATAGCTAAAACTTATCCATTAATTGGGCGCATTTTGACTAAGATTTTTTCCTTTCTTTTTACCGATAGATTAAAGATTGATTATATCTTTTACAAAGGATTTAAGCTTGTCAATTCCAAAAGAATTAACGTTGAGTTTTCTGATCACTATCCAATCCTTTCTATTTTTGACTACGAGTAATTTTTTCCAAACCAGTTTCAAAATCGGACATTGGAAAAAAATTGTTTGTCAAACTGCGAATGTTGCTATATTGAGGAAAAGGCGATCTTCCTTTTATATATTCTTCGTAGGTTGTTTCTTTAATAAGAGAAAGAGGGAGGTTAAATTTTTTGGCAATAATTTTTGCTACATCATATGGTGAGTAAGCATTACTGCCAACCAAGTGAAATATATTTGGCGTGTAGTTTTTTATAAGATATTTTAATCCAAAGGCAATATCGTCGACTAAAGTAGGCGTCATTAATGCATTTTTAATCATTTTTAATTCTTTTTTTTGTTCTAAAAAATTTTTTAATTTATGAACAAAATCAGGTTTTTTTGGGAAAAAGTTTCGGTAGGGGTAGGCGATTCTCACAATCATTCCTTTATTTTTAACAATTTTTTCGCCTTGATATTTAGTTTCTCCGTAAAAACCCACCGGATTGGGGGTTGAGGTTTCAAAAAATGGCGCGTTTTCTTTTTTACCATCAAAAACAAAGTCGGTTGAAATGTAGATAAATTTTTTCTTTTTAAAAGAAGTGACTTCAAAGACATTTTTTGTTCCTTCGACATTGATTTTAAAACAAAGATCTTTTTCTAAATCAGCTTTGGCAACATTGGTGTAGGCGGCCAAGTGAAGAAAAAGATCAAAGTTGGTCTCTTTTAAAATTTGATAAACTTGATCTTTGTTGGTGATATCCATGAGTGAAGAGGGCAAAGGAATAAATTGAAATTTATTATTTAGAAGTTCAATAATTTTTGAACCAATTAGTCCGGTTGCTCCGGTGATGGCGATTTTTATCATTTTATTAATATTTTAAAATTTAAAATTAAAAATTTAAAATTATTTTTGGTACTGTTTTTGATAATACTTTTGGTATTCACCTGATTTTATTTTTTTCCACCAGTCCTGATTTTTTAAATACCAGTCAATAGTCAGTTTTAAACCAGTGTCAAAGTCAACTTCTGGTTTCCAGGAAAGTTTGCGATTAATTTTACTCCAATCTATGGCATAGCGGCGGTCATGGCCAGGGCGGTCTTTTACATACTCAATATAACTTTCATCCTTTCCCATTATTTTTAATATTTTTCTTACCACCTCAATATTGGGAATATCTTTTGTTAGTCCGCCGATAAAATAGGTTTCACCCACTTTTCCTTTATGTAAAATTAAATCTAAAGCTTTGCAGTGATCTTCAACGTAAAGCCAATCACGAACATACAACCCATCACCGTAAATTGGAACCTTTTTTCCTTCGATAATATTGGTTATTGCCAAAGGAATTAATTTTTCGGGGAATTGATAAGGGCCATAGTTATTGGAACAATTTGAAATAGTGATGGGCAAGCCGTAAGTAACATAATAAGCGCGAACTAAATGGTCTGAGGCGGCTTTTGACGCTGAGTAAGGACTTCTTGGGTTGTAGGCAGTTTTCTCGTTGAATTTTTCTTTGGAGTTTAAAGGCAAAGCGCCAAAAACTTCATCAGTTGAGATATGATGGAAGCGCTTAATTTTATTTTTTAAAGCTGCCTCAAGTAAAACATAAGTCCCCTCAATATTGGTTTTGATAAAAGGCGCTGGATCTAAAATTGAACGGTCAACATGGGATTCGGCAGCAAAATGAACAATCGTGTCAATATTATATTTTTTAATAAGTGAGTCAACTAAAGAAAGGTTGCAAATATCACCTTTGACAAAGTTATAATTTGGATTGTTTTCAACTGATTTGAGATTTTCTAAATTGCCAGCGTAGGTGAGTTTATCTAAATTTAAAATTTTATCTTGAGGGTATTTTTTAAGCCAGTAAAGGATAAAGTTTGAACCAATAAAGCCAGCCCCACCGGTAACGAGAAGATTCATAGGTAATATTTTAACATTTTAATTTATTTTTTGGTAAAATTATTTTAATTAAGAAGGTACGGGGAATAGCTCAGATGGCCAAGAGCGCACGCTTTGGGAGCGTGAGGTCGCGAGTTCAAGTCTCGCTTCCCCGACTTAAATTTTATGCAAAAAGATCTTTTTGATTTTGAGGAAAAAAATCTCAATAAAAATTTATCGTCTTCAAAAAAGAAAGTTACTTGGCTTTCGCATACAGCTTTGGAAGAACTTCATCGCTGCCCGCGTTGTTTTTGGCTGTCATATAAAGAAGGAATAAAATTACCAGAAGGGATTCAATCAAGATTAGCCAACCGCTTTGATACGATTTTAAAAAGATATTTTGACAGTTATCGAGAAAAGGGAGTTCTTCCTCCTCTTATTGAGGGAAAGATTAAGGCCAAATTGCAGTCTCCTTTTAAAGAAAGTTATTATTTTAAATTAAATGAAGAGTATGGTTTTTTTGGTAAGGTAGATGAATGTTTTGTTGATGATGAAGGTAATCACATCCCTGTTGATTTTAAAACTGCTTCTTCTGACCCACGAGAAAAACAAATATTATTGGCCTATCAAAATCAGATTGATGAGTATTTATTTTTGATGGAAGAAAACGGAAAAAAAGTGGCCGACTTTGGCTATCTAATTTATTTTTTTCCCCAAATGTCAATAGAATTAACCAACGGCTTTCCAATGATTGTTCATATTGTTAAAATAGAAAGGAAAGTAAAAGATATTAAAAAAAGGATTGATGCAGCAATAAAAATTCTTCAAGGGCCAATTCCTAAGTCATCACCGGACTGTGTTTATTGTAATTGGTTTTTGAGGGTGAAGAAGTATTATTAATTTTTTTTAAGTTTTGGTTGGTTGATTAAGTTTTCTAAAATCTGCCAGCGATTTTTTTTGACTTGATAAGGAACATCATCTTTCATCACTTTTGTGGCAGCGGTCATCGGTCTTGGAGAATACATAGCAATATATGCTTTTTCAAAACCCACTTTTTTACAAAGTTTAACTGTGTTTTCAAACTCTTTATCAGTTTCACCGCAAAAGCCAACAATAATATCAGTGGTAAATTTTACCCCAGACACTTTTTTTTTGATTTTTTCGATCAAATTTAAATATTCCGATGCGGTATACCACCTATTCATTCGTCGCAAAACATTATCATCGCCAGACTGAACTGGAAGATGAATGGTTCTTGTAATGTTTTGATATTTTGCAATCACATCAATTAACTCATCAGAAAAGTCCCAAGGATTCGAGGAGATAAAGTCGACTTTTTCAAAGCCAAGTTTGGCCACTTCTTCCAAAAGATAAGGAAAAAGAGTTGGGATGCGGTAACGGCCTAAATGTTTAACATAAATGGGTTTTAAATTTTTACCGTTGAGTTTATATGGAAAAGATGCACTATGGCGTGTATTTACAGAATGCGATTCAAAATATACCTTATCCAAATCCCTCATCACTTGAACATTTTTTTCACCCAGAATCAAATCAGCCCCATATGAATTGACATTTTGTCCCAAAAGAGTAACTTCTTTGTATCCTTGTTCTTTTAATTTTTTTGCCTCATTGATAATATCTTCAAAAGGTCGGCTGATTTCCCGGCCGCGGGTAAAAGGAACAACACAAAAAGTACAAAAGTTATTACAACCGTTGGAGATTGGAATCCAGGCATGGGTTTTACTAACCCTTACTGGTTCATTATCAAAACCAACCTCTTCAATCGGCATAAACTCATCAACCTGCGGCATCCGTTCTTTTAATTTTTGTAAAATTTTTCCGGTTTTATCCCGAAAAGCAACGCCCACCATACAACCGGTGACAATAATCTTAAGTCTTGGTTTTTTTTCTTTGATTTTGCCTAAGTTTCTTACCAATCCATAAACTCTATCCTCAGCTGACTGGCGGACCATGCAGGTATTTACAACAATATAATCAGCATCAGAGTATCCTTTTGCTGGCTTCATTCCTCTTGCCTCAAAAGCAGCCGCCACTCTTTCTGAATCTGCTTTATTTTGTTGACACCCGAATGTCTTAATAAAGTACTTTAAAGTCATATTAAAAAATTATAAACTATAAATATTTAAAGTTATCTTGCCCTTCCGTAGCTTTAGCGAAGGAGGGACAACCGAATGTTTTGATAAAATACTTTAAATTTACCATTATATTTTTTGATAAAATGTTATCGATGGTTATTATTATAAATAATTTTTTATGATTAAAATCGGAAAATATCAACATTATAAAGGTAAATTTTATGAGGTGATTGGAGTAGCTAAACACAGTGAAACTTTGGAAGAGATGGTTGTTTATCGGGCCTTATACAACTCAAAAGAGTTTGGAAAAAATGCTTTATGGGTGAGACCAAAAAAGATGTTTTTGGAGAAAATTATAGTTAACGGAAAAAAGTTACCACGGTTTAAGTATGTGGGTAAAAGTTAAAAAATAAACAATGAGAAAAAAAGTTTTTTTCAATCTTTTTGGTTGGTATGGGGTTTTGGCGATATTGGTAGCTTATATTTTATTAAATCTTTCTTTTTTTGAGGCGAAAAATATTTTCTATCAGCTTTTAAACTTTACCGGTGCTTTGGCGATTGTTTTTAGTTCTTTAAGAAAAAGAGATTACCCGCCAGTGGTTTTAAATTTAATCTGGGCTTTAGTGGCGTTTGGGATTTTGATTAAAATAATTTTTGGGCTATTATAAAATATTTACCAATCTATCTGCTTCCTTATTTTTTTCACGAGGAATTTGGTGGTAAGAAATGGAGAGATTTATTTCTTGTTCCAACATTCTAATTTTTAAAATATATTCTTTGATCTTCCCATTTTTTACCTTAAAAAATCCTTTAACTTGATTAACTAAAAGACGTGAGTCGGAATAAAATTCTATTTTTTCAACTTTAAAATCATTAACCAATTTTTCTTTTTGTTTTTTTATTTCCTCAAGAGCATAAATTAGCGCTTGATATTCGGCGTCGTTGTTGGTAGCAATGCCAATTGATTGATTAAACTGAAAGATTTTTTTGCTGCCAATATAAAAAACCCCGCCAATGCTTGCTTCTCCCGGATTGCCTTTTGATCCACCATCAGTAAAAACTTTTAAAGTAGACATAAGATTATATCTTACTTTAAAATTTATAAAAATTAAAGAAGAGATTTTGTATTGATTTTTTTACTAGAAAAAACTAAAATATTAAATATGAGTGTGATTTTTGGTTTTTGGTTAGGAAAAAGTTTGGGGGAGAGAATTGATGAATATAATCAATATATTAAAAGAGCTGAATTTGAGAAAAAAAATCCAAAAGAACCACCAAAAAATAAAAACCAAATAATTAACGATTTACAACGGTTTTCGTCTCTTACTAAAGAAGAAATCTTTTCTGATTTGGAAACAGGTGATTTTGGCCTTAATGATAAAAAAGTAAAAATTAGACTTCATGTTTATGGAAAAAATGAATTAGAGTATAAAAAGAAAAAGAAATGGTATGAAACACTTCTTCATATTTTGATTAATCCTCTGATAATTTTATTTTTTTTCATTATTGTAGTTTCTTTATTTACTCAAGATTACGAAACCTCTTTTATTATTAGTTTGATGGTTTTTATAAGTTTAATTATTCGATTTATTCAAGAGACTAAAGCCTATAACGAAGCAGAAAAACTTATGTCTTTGGTTAAAACAACAGCCACAGTTATAAGAAACGGAAAGAAAAAGGAGGTTGATTTAATAAATATTTGTCCTGGTGATATTGTTTATCTTTCTGCTGGTGATTTAATTCCTGCTGATTTAAGAATTATCGAAAGTAAAGACTTATATGTTAATCAATCATTTTTAACTGGTGAATCTTTACCGGTTGAAAAAAATCATTTTCCAGAAACTAATACCAACGTTCATCCATCAAATTTGAAAAATATTTGTTTGATGGGGACAAATGTTGAAAGCGGATATGCGATTGGGGTAGTCATTCATACGGGGAAAAATACATATTTAAATTCTTTAACTAAAGATATAGCCGGAACAAGACCAGAAACTGCCTTTGATAAAGGAATCGAGAACTTCACCTACTTAATGATAAAATTTATGTTTTTTATGGTGCCAACTGTTTTTTTAGTTAATGGTATAACTAAAGGAAATTGGTTTGAGGCATTTTTGTTTGGGATTTCAATAGCCGTTGGTTTAACTCCTGAAATGCTTCCAGCTATTGTTACTTTGAATCTTTCAAAAGGAGCAATTAATATGGCAAAGAAAAAAACAATTGTTAAAAATTTAAACTCGATTCAAAATTTTGGGGCGATGGATGTTTTATGTACTGATAAGACTGGTACTTTAACCCTAAATAAGGTAACCGTTATTAAATACTTTAATGTTTTAGAAGAGAAAGATGATAAAATTATTGACTTTGCTTTTATAAATAGTTTTTTTCAAACGGGTTTTAAAAATTTAATTGATACTTCACTAGTTGATTATCAAAAGAAAATTAAAAGAGATAATATATACAAAGATTATAAAAAAATTGATGAGGTGCCATTTGATTTTAAAAGAAAACGTTTATCAATAGTTGTTGAAAATAAAAATAAAGAAAAAATATTAATTTGTAAGGGGGCGGTAGAAGAAATTTTATCAATTTGTAGCAGCTTTGAAATTGGAGAAAAAGATAAAAAAATTGATAAAAAAATAATTTATAAGATAAAAGAATTAAATAATAAATATTCAAACGATGGTTATCGATTAATTGCCGTTGCTTATAAAAAAATAGACCCAAGTAATAAAAGTTCTAATAATCTAGAAAAAGACCTCGTTTTTCTTGGTTTAGTAAGTTTATTAGATCCTCCAAAACAGTCAGCTCATGAGGCAATTGAAAAACTGAAAAATCTTGGTGTAGAAGTTAAGATTTTAACCGGTGATAATGAATTGGTGACTAAAAGAATTGCTCAAGAAATAAAAATAAATAATAAGGGAGTAATTTTAGGATCACAGATTGAACAGATGGATCAAGAAACCCTTGAAGAGGCAGTTGAAAAAAATACAATTTTTGCTAAATTACTTCCTCATCATAAAAAAAGAGTGGTTGAAGCATTAAGAAAAAAACATATTGTTGGTTTTTTGGGTGATGGGATAAACGATGCGCCAAGTCTTAGAGTTTCTGATGTTGGGATTTCTGTCGATGGTGCAGTGGATGTAGCTAAAGAATCGGCTGATATTATTCTTTTAGAAAATAATCTTAAGATTTTAGCTGATGGAGTAATTGAAGGTCGAAAAATTTTTGCCAATATTCTTAAATATTTACGAATGGGCGCATCATCTAATTTTGGCAATATGTTTTCCGTGTTAGGAGCGAGTATTTTTCTTCCTTTTTTGCCAATGAAACCGATTCAAATTTTAACTAATAATCTTTTATATGATATTTCACAATTGGCAATTCCTTTTGATAATGTGGATAAGGATTATATTCAAAAACCAAGACAGTGGCAGATTGATGATATAAGAAAATTTATAATTTATATCGGACCAATAAGTTCGATTTTTGATTACGCAACTTATTTTGTCATGCTTTTTATTTTTAATAGCTTTAACAATCCTTCGCTTTTTCAAACTGGTTGGTTTGTTGAGTCTTTACTTACTCAAACACTGATTATTCATGTTATTAGAAGTAAAGGATTGCCTTTTATTCAAAGTCACGCTCATCCTTTATTGATTTTAACTACAATACTTATTTCTTTCATAGGAATTTTTTTGGTTAATTCTCCTTTTGCTTCCTTGTTTGGTTTTACTACTTTACCTTTATTATATTGGCCAATTTTAGTTGTTATTTTAATTAGTTATATTCTTTTAACTCAATTAGTAAAAATATATTACATTAAAAAATTCGGCTGGAATTAATTATTTTTTAATAAAAAATTGCTAAAATAATCTTAATGAAAAAAATAGTTTTAATTACCGGTGGTAGTGATGGATTGGGGAAAGAGATAGCAAGAGTATTGAAAGATGATTTTTTAGTAATTATTCTTTCTGATAAAGAAGAGAAATTAAAAAGAACAGCCAAAGAATTAGGGGTTGATTACTTTGTTTGTGATGTTTCTTCTTATAAAAGTTGCCAAGATGCTTTTTATAAAATTCTTCAAAAATATAAAAGGATAGATTGTTTGATTAATAATGCGGGGATTTGGATTGAGGGTTTTTTGGAAGAGAATCAGTTTGAAGAAATTAAGAAAGTAGTTGAGGTTAATTTATTAGGAGCAATATACTTAACAAAATTGGTTATTCCTTTGATGAAAAAGCATAAAGAAGGTGATATTGTTTTTATCAATTCTCAAGCCAGTTTAACCTATAAACCAAAAAGATCAGTTTATCAGGCAACAAAAATGGTTTTGCAAAGTCGCTGCAGCAGGAGCTTTCGCCTTTTAATATCCGCGTTTTTAATATTTATCCAGGAAAGATGAAGACTTCTCTTTTTGAAAAAGCCGGGATTAAAAAAGATTTATCTGATGCTTTTGAACCAAAATATTTGGCAAAATTGATAAAAGAGATTCTTTTTTTACCAAAAGAAATCGTCATTCCAGAACTAGGGATTAAAAATTTAAGACAGTAAAACTAATAAAAAATTAAGCGTCTTTCAATTATTTTATTTTCTTAACTTTCTCAATAATCAAAATAAAAACAATTAAAATTACAAAAAAACTTAAAAAAGCAAGGAGTTTATCAAAGCCTTTTAAAAACAAAGAAGCAATCCCTAAGATAAAAGAAACTAACCAATAAAAAATCGCAATTCGTCTTTTTCCCCAGCCAATTTCCAAAAGTCGATGATGAAAATGACCCCAGTCGGCCTGGAATGGAGATTTTTTTTGATAGATTCGTCTTATGATGGTGTAAATAGCATCAATCATTGGGATTGAGAGAATTAAAATGGCGGTTCCAACTTTTCCAAAAGATAAAATCGATAAAATCCCAAGCCAAAAACCCGCCAAAGCACCACCGCCATATCCTGGCATAATTTTTTGCGGATAAAAATTCCAGGGTAAAAAACCAAGATAAGTGCCACTTATGACAAAAGCCAAAATTGTTACTGAATAAACTGTGATATCATGAGCGGTAAATCTTTGCGATAAAACTCCCAAAAAAAAAGCGGTAATTGCCACAAATCCAGGAAGTTGCCCATCAACGCCTTTACTCCAGTTGACCATATTAGTCAACCATGTTAACCAGATAATGGCTAAAATATCGGCTAAAATTAAAACTTGATGGTGACCGAAAAAATTAAAATTTATTTTCCAGTGATCAAGTCTTATTATTC
>JAPYWZ010000015.1 GCA_028276105.1 Microgenomates group bacterium
AATATAAGGAATCCCCAAACCAAAACCAACAACTAAAGCAGAAATTAAAAGATTAGCAAAAAATCGTAAGTAAGGAGAAAGATCAAAATAATCATCCAAAAGACCAATGATTAAAAGCAAAAAACTAGCAACAACTATCCCCAAAATTATTTTATTAAACTTTAAAAAAACCAATAAGCTTATTAAAAAACTAAAAAAAATTGGTAAACCACCACCGCGAGGGATAATGCCAGTATGAGTATGGGCCGGGTGTTTTCGTTTTTTTTTATCGGTAACTAAATTTATTTTTTTTGCCAAAATTATTGTTGGATAAGTTAACAAAAAAGATAAAAAAGAGGCAAAAATTAAAGGCAAAATGTTTTTCATAAATATTTAACTGATTAAAAAAATAATTCGCAAAAAAATTATTGGGATAATGATGATTAAAAAAAGGTTAACGTAATCGACGATTTTTTTGACTAAAAAATTGCCAAAGAAAAATTTTTTATAAAAAAAATTGTTAATAAAAAAAAAGAAGTTTAAAAAAAAAGGTAAAAAAACAATCATCCAAAGATCAGCAAGTTGTTCTTCACCAAACCGGCGGGAATAAAACAAAGGAATTTGCGGTGGTAAATGATTGAATTTTAAAATAAAAACTCCAAGCATCAAAAAATTGGCAAAAAAAAGTAGTTTCTTCATATTTTTACATATTTTTATTATATCTTAATCTTTTAAAAAACCGCTTGGATTGAGTAAGAATCACTTTCGACGATAAAAGCTTTTTTGGGATATAAAGGAAGAGAAAAAGTAATTGCTTTTTTTGGAATTAATACTTTGCCAACATAATTTGGTATTAAAAATTTTTACCCGATTGATATCAAAATAATAACCGGCGATAAAATAATCAAGTTCCAAAGTGACATAAACAAAATCCTCTTTTTTTGCCAAAGCCTTTATTTCTTGATAAAGTTTTTTATAGTTTGATTTTTTTCGAAATTTAATCTGTAGTTTTTGATAGTCAAAAGAAAAAAATAAAAGAGCAAAAACAATTAAAATCGCAATTACTTTTCTTTCAATGTGATTAATAATAAAAATCACAAGAAGAAGCATTAATAGTAAAAAGCTAATAAGATACCGCGGAAGAAAAATTGGTTTAAGATAAGAAATTAATGCTACTAATAGTGGTATAAAAACCCCGTTGAGAAAAAGAAAAAAAAAGACTGGTTTTTTAGAATTTTTTTTAATAAAGAATCCAAAAATTATCAAAAAACTTAGAAAAAGCGATAAATACCCTATTTTTTTATAAGAAAAACCAAAGTCTTTTTCAAAACCGGTAAATAATATTCCCAAAAAATTTTTAATAATAAAAAAATCTGGTTTTTTGATCCAAAAATCATCGCCAATTAATTTTCCTTTTTGAAGAAAAACAAAAAGAATCCACAAAATCAAAAAAGCTCCTTGATAGAAAAAAAATCTTAATTGAATTTTTTTAAATTTTTTTTTGAATAAAAGATAGGTTAAAATCTGAGAGAAAAAAATAAAAATCATAAAATAATGAGTAAAAAGACCCAAAAAAGAAGCCAAAAGATATTGTTTTTTATTTTCCTTTAAAAAAGCATACGATGACCATAAAGATAAAAAAGCAAAAAGGGTATAGGTGCGAGCTTCAAAAGCGTAGTATAAAAATAAAGGATTAAATATAAAAACCATTAGAAATAAAATCAAAAGTAATTTTTCTTTGATTTTAAAGATTTTCGTCAGAAATAAAAAGATAATATAAATCGTTGCCCAATAAAAAACTAACGACAAACTGCGAAGGGCGATTTCTGATGAACCAAAGATCTTTATCCAAAAATGAAGAAAAATATAATACAAAGGCGGATTATAGTCTTTGGCGGAAAGAAAGATAATTTCTAAGATGTTTTTTTTTGCTAAAAAATAGGAAAAAGCCTCATCTCGCCAAAGGCTTTGGGCAAAAAACAAAAGGGGTGTTTTTGAAAAAAGAAACGATAGCATAAAAAATTTTTAAACTTTTTCTGTTACTTTATATTTTATCGGTTTTTTCAGCAAAAGTCTTGTTTGCGCCTCTAAAGCCGGGGTTGAGGAAAAAAGAAAAGAAATAAGAGGAAGAAGATACCATTGGATAATCAAAATGGGCAAAGAGGTAATTTTTATTTTTTGTTTTAATTTTTTTCTAATGCTAACATCTAAAATAATATAAAAAACAAGCATTAAAGAGCTTAAAGTTAAAATAAAAGCAGAAATTTTTGGCAAAAGAAAACCCATCACCGTTCTTTTAAAAATGGGATTAATTAATGGGGGGATTGAGGCGCTTAAAGTTAGGATAAAAAATGACGTTGACCAAAGAAAATGAGTTTCAAAAATAAAAAGAATTTTTTTTAATTTTAAAAAAAAAGGGATATGGGGAGTTTTAAAAAAGTTTTTTAAAGCGTAAGCAATATCCGATGCTCCCCAAGCCCAGCGTTTTTCTTGTTGATAGCGATTGATTAAAGTTTTTATCAAGTTTCCCGAATAGACCGCATCGCCATTAATAATCGTATACAAGGGAAGAGTTTTTACTTTTTTACCGAATTTAAAAAACGCTTGAAGATAAATATGCCAGTCTTCAGGAATGATGTTTGTATCCCAAAAGTTAACTTGTTTTAAAAGCCAAAAGGAGGTGGAGTAGGTTGAGATTTGGATAAGATTTTCTTTCTCTGCCAAAAAAGCTAAGCGCAAAATCGAGGAAAGAGTGGCTTGAATTCGAACAAAAATCGGCAGTTGCCAAAAGTTGTTGTAAAGTAAAACTGGTGCCCAGTAAAAATGAAAGAGGCGATCTTTGTCTTTAAGGTAAGAAAAAGTAAGATAGGAAAAATAGTTTTTGGGAAGGATGCTATCAGCATCACAAATAGTAATTAAAACTTTTTGGGGATCAATGTTTTTTTGAGCAAGATAACTTTCAATGAACTTTGCCGCATAGGTTTGGTTACTGGCTTTTCCTTCCACCTCATTGTCTAAAAGTTTGTGAAAAGTAACAAAGATTTTTTCAAAATGATTTTTAAATTCGTCGATTAAGATTTTTGCTTTTTCTTTAGCTTCTTTCTCTCTTTCTTCAAAAGCTAAAACCAGATAAATTTTTTGCGGATAATCGTTTTTGACAATGGCTTGAATTGTTTGTTTTAATTTATAAATTGGCTCTTTGTAGTTTGGAATGATCACAAAATGATAAATTTTTTGGTTTCTAATTAGTTTTTCTATTTTTTTAGCAAAATTAATCTTTTTAAAAAGCTCAATTTTTTGATAAGAAATAACTGCCTGATAAACTGTTTTTAATGATTTGTAAAAAAAATAAACATCAAAAGCAATGATAAAATAACCAACAACCGCTGGATGAAAAGGGGAAAGCCATAGAGGTAGAGTAATCGTCAACCAAGAAAGGGAGGGCAAAAAAATTTCTGTTAGTCGTTCAAAAAAATAACTTTTTAAAAAAGATTGTGCCATAACATTAGTATTATATTATAAAATTAACCTATGAATGAGGAACAAAGGCAAGCCATAACCTACAATCAAGGACCCCTTTTAGTCATTGCTGGGCCAGGAACCGGTAAGACTTTTGTTATTGTTGAAAAAATTAAGTATTTAATCAAAAATAATTTAGCCAAACCAGAAGAGATTTTGGCTCTTACTTTTACGGAAAAAGCGGCTTTGGAGATGGAGGAGCGCGTTGATAAGGAGATGCCCTATGGTTATTTTCAAATGTGGATTTCCACTTTCCATTCTTTTGCTTATCGAATTTTAAAAGATGAAGGAGCCAATTTGGGTTTGCCTTTAGACTTTCATTTGATGAGTAAGGCGGAGGCAGTGATTTTTTTAAGAAAAAATCTTTTTGCTTTTGATTTAAATTATTTTCGTCCCTTAGGCAATCCGGAAAAATTTTTAGAAGCTTTGATTTCACATTTTTCTCGTTTAAAAGAAGAAAATATTAGCGAAGAAGAATATCTTGATTGGGCAAAAAAATTAAAACCAAAAACTGAGGAAGAAAAAATTGAAAAAGAAAAATATCTAGAACTTTCCAAGGCTTATTCTCTTTATCAAAAACTTAAATTGAAAGAAGGATTGGTTGATTTTTCTGATTTAGTTTTTTATCTTTTTAGACTTTTTAAAAAACGCCCCAATCTTAAAAATCACTATCAAAGGCAATTTCGTTACGTCTTAGTTGATGAGTTTCAAGATACCAATATTGTTCAATATGATCTTTTAAAACTTCTTTTTCCCAAAGAAAGAAATCCTTTTTTGACAGTAGTTGGTGATGATTCGCAAGCAATTTACAAATTTCGCGGCGCCTCAGTTTCTAATATTTTAAATTTTATGAAAGATTACCCCAAAGCCAAAAGAGTGACTCTTGTTAAAAATTATCGCTCTTGCCAAACAATATTAGATGCTGCTTATCGCTTAATTAAACACAATGACCCAGACACTTTAGAAGCAAAATTAGGCATTTCAAAAAATTTAATTTCTCAAAAAAAAGATAATAAGGCGGCCATTGATTTTTATTTGGCCAATAACGTTGAAGAAGAGGCGGAATTTGTGGCCAAAAAAATTATTGCTTTAAAAGAAAAACATAAATATTTGTTTTCTGATTTTGCCGTTTTAGTCCGAGCCAACAATCATACCGAACCATTTATTCGCGCTTTTTCCCGTTTTGGAATTCTTTATCAGTTTCTAGGACCTTCTTTTCTTTTTCATCAACCAGAGGTAAAAGATTTAATCGCTTATCTTTATTTTCTTTCTGATATTGAGGATTCTTCCTCGTTTTATCGGGTTTTGACAATGGAGATTTTTGATATTGATAAAAAAGACTTGGCCTCCCTTCTTTCTTTTTCCAAAAGAATCAGTCAACCCCTTTTTTTAGCTTTTAGAATTTATCTTTCTTTAATAAGCGATGAAGGATATGAAAAAGAGTTTGAGGTTTATAAAAAATATCTTCCTCTTTTTACCAAAAAAACTAAAGAAACTTTTTTAAAAATTTATAAAATGATTGACCGTCATTTAAAACTTTTGAAAAAAGAAACCGCCGGGCAAATTCTTTATTACTTTTTGGAAGACACCGGTTATCTTTCCAAATTAGTCGATTTTAAAACAGAAAAAGAGGAGAAAAAAGCATTAAATATTTCTAAATTTTTTAATAAACTCAAAACCTTTGAGATGGAACATGAGGATGCTTCTGTTTTTGCGGTTTCTGATTGGATTAAGATGAGTTTGGAACTTAATGAATCACCTCAAGTTGATGATTTTGATAAAGAACGTTTCGATGCAGTTAATATCTTAACCATTCATTCAGCAAAAGGTTTAGAGTTTCCGGTAGTTTTTTTGGTTAATCTTACCCAAGGCCGTTTTCCCACTTACGAAAGACAAGAAAAAATCGCTTTGCCTGATGCTTTAATCAAAGAGATTTTGCCTTTTGGTGATTATCATCTTGAGGAAGAAAGGCGACTTTTTTATGTTGGGTTAACAAGAGCGGCCGACTATGTTTTTTTAACCGCTTCTTTATATTATGGGGAGGGGAAGAAAGAAAGAAAAATTTCTCAGTTTGTGGTTGAATCTTTGGGGAAAGAGTTTTTGGAGAAAAAGATTTTGACAAAAAAAGATGAGAAAAAGCAACTTTCGATTTTTGATTTTGCCCCAAAAAAAGAAACAGTGCTAACGTCAAAGGCTTATCCTTTGGAATTTTCTTTTTCGGCTTTGGAGGTTTATAAAACTTGTCCGCTTCAGTATAAATATCAATATTTTTTAAAAATTCCCACCACCCCAACTGCGGCTGAATCTTTTGGAGTAAGCGTTCATCAAACCCTTCAGCGATTTTACCAAAGGTATCAAAACGACAAAAAAATTGATTTTAATACCATGCTTGAAATTTATCGACAAAGTTTTATCCCTGTTGGCTACAGTTCCCCTTCTCATTTTAAAAGAATGAAGAAAGAAGGTGAAAAAATTCTTAAAGATTTTTTTGAGCGTTTTCACCCGCCAGAAGGAAAAATTTTAGCCTTGGAAAAAAATTTTAAGATTAAGTTGGAAAAAGAAATTGTCATTTTGGGCAAAATTGATCGTCTTGATGAAAAAGAAGATGGCAAAATTGAGATCATCGACTACAAAACAGGAAAAATGCCAGAAGAAAAAGAACTAAAAAAAAGTTTTCAACTTTCTATCTATGCTTTGGCGGCAACGGATAAAGGAACTTTTAATAAAAAATTGTCCGATATAATTCTTACTTTTTATTTTTTGAATGAAGGAAAAAAAATTAGTTTTCAAAAAGAGAAAGAGGATATAAAAAAGGTAAAGGAGGTAATTAAGGATTTAGTTTCGCAAATAAGACAAGAAAAATTTGAACCCAATGTTGGTCTTTGGTGTGATTTTTGTCCATTTCGTATTATTTGTGAAGCATGGAGGTAAGTTTATTTATTAATAAAAATTTTTGTCTTGACAATTATTACAAATAATGTTATATTAATATTACATAATTATGATAACTCAAAATCAAATTTATTCCATTACTGATTTACGTTTTAAAACAAAAAAACTTCTTGAAAAGGCAAAAAAAGAACCAGTTTTTTTATTTCATCGTCATACTCCAAAAGGAGTTTTGCTTTCTTTTGAATCTTATCAAGAAATTTTAAGTCAACTTGAAGATTACTTTGATTCGATAAAAGCCGAACGTTACGAAAAAGAAGAAAAGAGTAAGGTTAAATGGATTCCTTTTTCAGAAATTAAAAAGATGATTAATGATTAAAATCGTTTTTCACCCCCAAACAAAAAAATTTCTTAAAAAAATTACTCGTCAAGATTTAGTCCAAGTGATTAAAAAAATTGAACAATTGCAGAAAAATCCTTTTGATAAACAATTAGATATTAAAAAATTAGCAACAAAAGGCAATAGTTATCGTCTAAGAATTGGAAAAATAAGAGTCATTTATGAGATTGATTTTAAAAAGAATATCCTTTATATTTACGATATTGATTTTCGAGGAAATATTTATTGATTAAAAATCTTATGAAACAAGGAAAAGTGCTTTTAATTGGTCGGCCAAATGTTGGGAAATCTACTTTTTTAAATAATTTAATTGGCCAAAAAGTCTCAATCACCTCTCCCAAACCCCAAACCACTAGATTTCCCATAAAAGCTTTATATCAGGATGAACGAGGTGAAATTATCTTTATCGATACTCCGGGGCTAATGCGAAAAACTGAAGATTTACTTTCAGAAAATATCAACAAAAAAACTCTTCAAGCCTTAAATGAAGAGGTAGATGTAGTTTTATATATGGTTGATCCAACAAGAAAACGAGATTTTGAAGAGGCAAGGGTTTTGGGATTGGTGCGGCAAATTGAAAAACCAAAGATTCTTGTCTTAAATAAAATCGATCTTTGGCAAACTGGTAAAAAAAACGATTACTCAGCTCAATATAAATTTTTAGAAGAAGAATTTAGTGATGTTTTTTATATTTCTGCTTTAAAAAAACTTCATTTTAAGCCACTAATAAAAAGAATTTTTGAACTTTTGCCAGAAAAAAAAGGAGAAAAATTTGAAAACTTAAATCCTTATCCGGTATTAAATATTGATGCCAAAACTTTTGTTGCTGAGTTAATCCGGGAAAAAGTTTTTTTGATGATGGGTGAGGAAATTCCTTATACAACAACAGCAATTGTTGATGAAATTGATGAGAGAAAAAATGGGGTAATCTATATTAAAGCTAGGATTTTAACTAACAACGATCGTTACAAAAAAATGTTAATTGGCAAAGAAGGGCGAAAAATTAAGGAGATTGGTTCATATGCTCGTAAAGAAATCGAGCTGGCAACCGGTAAAAAAGTTTATCTTGATTTACAAGTCGAAACCGATCCTCATTGGATGGAGGTTTATTTTTAATTTATCCCCACATCGCTTTAAGTTCGGCAAAACGTTCAATGTTAAGATGATCCATTAAAGCTAAATTCCATCCTTGATGAAGAATCTTATAGGAATCTAAACCCCAAAGCATATTAACCGCTAAAACGAGCGTTATAAATTTGATGGGCTAAACTTTCTCGCGGTGTATCGGATTTTCTTTGCGGTGTATCAACCATCCGAAAATCCATTTTTTCTTCGGAAACTCGTTTAAAAAACTGATAGTTAATTTCTCTATCTTTTAAAAACTGCTGAATAAAGAACTTGGCCTGGGGATGGGTGATTTTTTTAATTTTATTTTCTTGGAAGAAAGACATAAAAGTATTATAACAAATGCTAAACAATTAAATTTAAATTTAATACTCAACCTAGCTTAGGTTTGCAACTTTTCTTATTTTTTTGTCATCCCGCCTAAGTCGGGACTATATAATTGATAGTTGTCATTCCCGCGAAAGCGGGAATCTATATACTCATACCTTAATCACATTAGAATAAATAGTAAAATCTTATAGATTCCTGATCAGAGTCAGGAATGACATAAAATTGCAAATTCAAGTATAAGGGGTATAGGAGTTTACACCGATTTAATTTTAGATTATTTTCAAAAACTCTTTTGTTTTAACGATCTTTGTCTTTTTAAATTCTTTTAAGGCCAATAGGTCTTTATCATCGGTGATTAAAAAGTCAGCGTTTCCGGCTAAACAAAGGGCTAAAATTTGATTATCTTTTTTGTCACGGCAGACTTTTACTTTATTTTTTGGGATAATTTTTATGGTTTTCGTTTCCAAATAAAAAAGAAGTTTATCAACCTCTTCTTTTGGATTATTAAATCTTTTATAAACATCAATTATCTCAAAACAAAGATAGGGAGAGATTAATAAATCAAATTTTTGAAAAAGCCAAGCTTCTAAAACTTTTTTAGGATTACCACCCCAAATTAAACCGGAGATAAAAACATTAGTATCAATCACGACCCGTAACTTGGTTGACCATCTCATACATTTTTTCTTCTGTTTTTGGATATTTAATTTTTTTATTTTTTAAATAATCTTTAAATCGACGTTGGCTTCGTTTCATCAATTTAAAAAACTCTTTTCCCCACTCTTCTTCTTGCTTTTGATACTGTTCATAAGGAATAATTACTGCTTGAGGAAGGCTATCGCGAATAAGAATAAATGGCTTTTTTTTCAAAACCACTTCATCAATAAGCCGACTTAGATTATTTCTTGCTTGAGTAAGATTAATTAGGTTTAACATAGTAATTATACTGTACATTATAATGTTCAGATTGTCAAGCGAATTAAGAAAATTTATTTAACTTAGGCCATTTCTTGTTTAATTTCTTCTTTCTTTTCGGCTTTGGTCACGCGCCGAAATAACTCTTAACTTATTTTTATTATTCTATCAATGTCTTTTTAAATTCTTCGTATAAAGCTCAAAACTCCAATTTAAAAAAACAAAAAAACGAATTTTCTAATTTTCTCAAAAAAATTAGCTTTTGCCATTAAAGAATTATTGGAAAAATTTTCCAAATAAAAAATCCCTCCCAAAAAGGGAGGGAAAAAAGTTTTTTTTAATTAAATTTACTTGGAAGCCACTTTGACTGGGATTTTTTTAGGTTTGGCTTCCTCAGCAATCTTTGCTGAAACTACCACTACCCCATTTTCGACCCTTGCCTCAATTGATTTTTCATCAACTGGGCGAGGAAGGGTAGTGGTGTAATCGAAGGAGGTAACCCGATCCATTCGATAAACCACTTTTCTCTTTTTCTTTTCTTCTTCTTTTTCCTCATACTTTGCTCTTATTCTTAAAACCCCATCCTCATAAGTTACCTCCACTTTATCAGCC
>JAPYWZ010000059.1 GCA_028276105.1 Microgenomates group bacterium
CGCGCATAAAAATTGGGATAACATCAACTCCAAGCTCATCTAAAAGTCCATAAGTTAAAAGCGACTCTTTACCAAAAGAAAAAAGAAGGAGGGCTTTATTTCTAAGTTGTCGCTTAACTTTTTTACCACTATAAGAATAATTTACTCCTTTAAAATGGGTTTGAAAAAAGGCATTATAAAAATTTTTTAATATCTCACTCGTTTTTAGACTTTTATTTTCAAAAATATTCATCGGCAGTGAATAAGCCAAGATCTTAAAAAAAACTGACTCAATCGGCGGATGAGGAAAATGATAAATGACTGGTTTTTGTTCAACCAAAGGTAAATGCCAGGTAGCAATATATGTTAGAGAGTCAGCAAAAATTTTATGCAAAGATTTAGGAAATTTTTCCCACACATAAGAAGGATAAGTGGTTAGATATTTTTTATTTTTTATTTTAATTTCTACTCCGTTTTTAACAATTTTTCGAAAAATATGAACACCGTTTTTAACCATGATAAAAATGTTTAATTTTCAATATTATATACTATTTAAAAAGAAGCTTAAAATTTTTCAAAAAAAATAGCAGATTGAGGAATGTTTTTTTGCAGTAAAAATTGGCGCAAAGACTCAACCACCACTCTTCCTCCACAAAGATAAAACTCAAAGTCAAAAATTGTCTTTTTTATTTTTGGAAATAACTCTTTTTCAAAAACGTAATCAACATGACCCAAAGAAAAAAAATCACTCTCAACTTTTGATAAACTTGTTTCCTTCGATAAACAAATTTTAAATTCAAAATTTTTATCTTTTTCTTTTATTTTCTTAAACTCATCCAAAAAATAAACATCCTCTTTTTTTCTAAGACCCCAAAAAAGAAATTTTTGACTTTTAACTTCCAATTTTTGACTTTCCATAATCATACTTCTTATTGGCGCAATTCCGGTACCGGTGGCAAAAAAGACTTTGTTTTTAGAAGTTTCTTTTAAAGTAAACATCCCCGCTGGTCCTTTAAACAAAGCCTTATCGCCTATTTTTAAGTTTTTTAAATAAGTTGAACCAACACCCCCCTCAATAAGCTCAACCACTAATTCAAACGAATTTTTTTGCCATGGTGGGGAAGCAATCGAATACAATCGAGAAATAGTCTCACCCTTAGATGGCACCAATAAAATCAAATACTGACCCGCTAAAAAACTAATTTCTTTTGGCTCAATTAAAGAAAATTCAAATAAATAAACGTTTGAGGCTAAATTGATTTTTTTAGTCAGTTGGGTCTGATATAAGATAAGCATGATAAAAAATGCAAAATTTTTATTTAAAGTCTTGCTCTTTGGGCAATCTCTGCCTCAACCAACTCTTTTGGTTTTCCATATTTTAATCTTGATAATTGAACAATTGCTTGGGCCAGTTTATCATTGGCTTCTTTTTTAATTTTCTCAATATCTTTAGTCATATCAACCGAAAAAGGAGGCACTGGTTCGTTATTGACTGTTGTTTTCATATAAGCATGAAATCTTTCTACATTAATTAAATCTGACTCCGTAAAAACCGGTTGAAACTCCCGCTGAACATAAGAGGCATCGGTGACTCCCAAACGAAAAGCAATTAAAGTACCAACATTACCAAAAACAGCATTTTTTACCTCCTCCTCCATTTGTCCAATAAACTGATTGGCAACAGTTAAACCCAAATGATATTTTCTTGCCTCAGATAAAATAACGGCAAAGTCAGGCGTGGCAAAGTTTTGAAACTCATCAACATAAAGATAAAAATCGCGTCGTTGTTCTTCAGGAATCTCTTGTCGACTCATGGCAGCAACAAGAATTTTGGGAATTAAAACTAAACCTAAAAACGAAGAATTTTCTTCACCCAATTTTCCTTTTGAGAGATTAATTAAAAGAATTTTCCCCTCATCCATTACCTTTCGAAAATCAAAAGCACTTTTTGACTGACCAATAATGTTTCTCATGGTTTTGTTGGTAACAAATCGGCCAAATTTTGAGACAATATAATCCAAAACTTCTGATTTATGAAAATCTGAGGTTTGGGCAATCTGATCGGTCCAATACCTTCTTACAATTGGATCTTGAACTTTTGGTAAAAGTTCTTGGACGTACTTTGGATCAGTTAATACTCTAACAACCTCAACAAAAGTCGTTCCCGGTTCACTCATTACGGTTAACATCGCATTTCTTACTGCATGTTCAAATCGTGGACCAATAATTCCTGTTCTTTGAGGATCATAAAGTTTATACATTAAATTAATAATCGAGGTGGTGATAAAATGTTTTTGCTCCTCAGTGTAGGCTTCCATAATATTTAGCCCCATTGGTCTTTGCGTGTCAGACGGATCAAAATAGATTACTTCTTCGGCTCTTTGGGGAGGAATATACCGCAAAACATCTTCCACTAAATCACCGTGAGGATCAATAACACAAACGCCATATCCGGCTTTAATATCTTGTTTAATCATCTCTTTTAAAAGTTCAGACTTACCAACACCGGTTTTTCCAATAATATAGGTATGACGCATCCTATCTTTTGGCAAAATATAAACTGGTCGTTTAATCCCTCGATAATAACCAATACCGATAAACGTCCCGCCACTGGTTGGAACTTCGGCCGGAACGGGGGCGGTTTTGGCTTTTAACCACTGAATGTGGGGTGTTTCAATTGTTTTATTGGGAAAATGAAAAATAGTTGCTAATTCCTCAGATGACAAAGTCGAAATCGACTTAAAAAAAGGCAAATCAATAATAGGAAAAAATTTATAGATAAAATTAATCATAAAGCCACCGGCAAACAAAATCCTTGTTCCCTTAAATCCATTTAAATCAGAATTAAATTGGGAAAAAGCGGTTTTTAAGTTTCTAAGATGGGTGTTGGCTAAGTCTTTATTTTTGGCCGAAACCACAAACCGAATTGTTGTTTCAAACTGAGGTTTTGAAGCTTTATCATCAATTTTTTCCAAAATTTTTGGATCGACTTTAAAGGTGGCTTTTTGGGGATCAGCCTCTTGTTTTTTGGTTGATGCGACATATGATTTTCCTATTTTTTTCACTTTTCCGCTGGCTGGACGAATAAGAATTTGAACCATCACTCCTTCCCCTTCTCCCATTTTTGACAAAGCTGAGGTAATAGCGGCCAAAGGATCGGTGGGTAACTCTTTGTAAACTTTGATTGGATAATAATGGGCATCTTTTAAAACCAATCCAGAAAAAGCCACTTTCCCATCTTCAGAAAAAATATTGGGTTCATCAACTTTTTTAATATCAGCTTGGGGATAAAAACCATAAATATTTTTTTCAACCAAATCAATCAAACGCGACGGGGCCGAAACATAAAACCGAATATCTGCTTCCTTACCAACAATCTCAAACGCCAAAACATCATCCACTTCTAAAAACGAAAAAAAACCTGATTTTTTTAAGGAAGAAAAAGAAGAAAACATCTGTTCTGCCGCATCAATTTTAATCTCATTCTCTTTTGGTAGTCTTACTTCAAGGGTAACCATTTCCAAAGAAATCTGTTCTCTTTTTTTAATTCGAAAGTATAAAACAATAAGATAAAAAACCAAAAGAGTAAGAAGACCAGCGATTAAAGCTGCCGTAAACGCTAAAAAAACCGTAATTAACCGATCAACAAAAATTTGATAATCTAAAGAAGGACTCATATAAAAATTATAACCGCAAAAATTTTTTTTGTTAGAATAAAATATGTCATTGATGAAAATGAAAGACAAAAAAAATTATTTTTACTATTGGTTTAAAATTTCGCTCTCTTTTGTTGCCACTTTTTTTTTAATCTTTAATCTCTACTTTTCTCAAAAAGTTTCACCCTTATACGAAAAATTAATCAACAATGAAAAACAAGCGGTGATTTCTTATTTAAAAAAAATAAAAAAACAGCCGTTTTTCAAAAGTGAGTTAAAAAAGTTTACCCAAATTTTTAACCAATCAATTGCCAAAGAAGTTTTTTTTGAAGATGAACAAAGAAAGATAAAGATTCAAAAACTAAAAGAAGCTTTGAAAAAAAATCCAAAAAGTCGTGATATTTTAATCAGTTTAGCCATTCTTTATTACGAAGATGGTAATGATAAACTGGCGCAAGAATATTTTAATAAAGCAAAAGAGGTTGATCCCAATTTAACTATTGCTATAAAATAAAAAATAAAATATAATTTTTAATTTTTATATGATAAAACAAGCTCATCTTTATATCAAGGGTGATGTCATTGGAGTTGGTTTTCGAGCATGGACAAAAATTCAAGCCAAAATTTTAGGCGTTTCTGGTTGGGTAAGAAATGTTTATGATAAACCAGAAATTTTTGGAGTTTCTGGGGGGGTAGAAGCCGTAATTCAAGGTGAAGAAGAAAAAGTAGAAAAAATGATTGAGCTTTTAAAACAAGGCCCGCCAGTTTCAAGAGTAGAAGATGTTGAGATTTTTTGGGAAAAACCAAAGGAAAACTTTGATGGGTTTGAGATTAGAAAGTGAATTAATTTTTTTCCTTTGGTA
>JAPYWZ010000061.1 GCA_028276105.1 Microgenomates group bacterium
ATTTTTGATTTAGGTATTGTTTATTTAATCTATCTTTTGTCCAATAAAAATTTAAAAACAACTCTTTTTTATTCCCTAAATCCTATTTCCATCTTAATTTTCTTCTTTCATGGTCAATTTGATGTTATACCTTTATTTTTTATTTTATTAAGCATTTATTTTTTAAAACAAAAAAAAGAATTGTTTTCAATACTATCCTATTCTTTTGCCGTTCTTGCTAAAACTTGGCCAATATTGTTTATTATGCCAATATTTAAAAAAATAAAAAATAAAAAAAATTTGATACTAATATTTGTCTTTCCTGTTATTTTTATTGTTGCCTATGGAATAAGTTTTGGAAATAATTTTTTAGATATCATCAAAACTCCATTTACCTATCGGAGTCTTTTTAGTTTTTGGGGATTAGGAAAAACTATCCATCTAACTTTTTTTCGATATCAATCACAACCTCCTATCTATTTACAAAAAATTTTTTTAAGTCTTTTTTTAATTACTTTTTTTATTTACTCATTAAAAATTACTTACAAAAATTTAATAATTTATTTCTTTAATCTTTTGCTCTTTTTCTATATTTTTACCGTTGGTTTTGCTATTCAATATCTTTCTTGGTTTATTCCCTTTCTATTTTTAATTAAACCAAAGTATCACTATTTTATTTATTTAATAACTTTTCTTACCGTTTTTTTTAATTATTTAAGTTGGGTAAACAATTCTCTCCCAAATCTTATTATCACTGTCTCAATTTTCTTAAATTGGGCAGCATTTATTTTTTTTATTATATATTGGAAAAAACAAGGCTTCAAATCAAAATAAATTCTTTTTTTGTCGTCTTTACGCTATTGAAAACCGCTAAAAAATAATTTTAGATTTTTTTAAAATGTATAAAAAACTTCTTTGTTTTTTATCACTGTTTATATTACTTTTTCTTTTTACAACAAAAATTTTTGCTTTTGATCAATTTATCAAATACGAAGAAAATCCATTACAATTAAATATAGACACAAAGTATTCAACTATCAGACAAGCCCATTTATATAAAATAGAAAACGCATATGAAGGAGTAATCACTTTATTTGACTCTTTTAAAAATAAATTTATCTTAAGCTCAATCTCTTCATTAGATGGTATAAATTGGAAATTTAAAAAAGAAATTTTTATCAACGATGAATCTCAAGAGTTTTCTAACCCAAGAGTTTTTATCGATGAAAACGGTAATAAACATCTTTTTTTTGCTAAATTGGAAAATAACAATATTTTACAAATATATTATTTAAAATGTGATAAAGATTTCAATTGCCAAAATCCTCCAAAATTAATCATTACTCCTGATTCAGATGAAAATTCGGGCGTCTTTGCTCCTTATGTCATAAAAATAGGAAACATATTTTATATCTTTTATGGTAGTTGGGGACAAAGAGGTTTTAGTATTAGAATAGGTTATTCTTCTACCAATCTTGAAAATTGGGAAAAATGTCCAAAAAAAATCTTATCAGGTTATTATGACGGTCCATTTATTTTACAAGAAAACAACAGTATTTATCTTTTTTATCACCGATCAGATAAACAAGGGATAGGATACGCGGAAACTTCATTACCCTTAAATTGTGACTCTATTTTTAATGATAAAGGAATCATCTTAACACCCACTCAAACATATGATCAAAATCATTTAATCTATCCTAGTTTAATTAAAGAAAATAATCGATTAAGACTATACTACACAGGGGCAAGTAATTCCTGGAGATGGAGTTTAAATTTTGCTTGTAGTGGTTTTTCTTGTAACAGTATTTATCAATTTCACCCCGTTATCCTCCTTCCCGGTCTTATGGCTTCATGGAATGGAAAGGCGATAATTCATAATCAAGAGGTTTCAATTTTTGACTGGAAGATTCCCTCTTTTGTCAAGGAATATACTGGCATTATTACTTCTTTAAAAAATTTAGGGTATCAAGAAAATCAAGACTTTTTTGTTTTTCCTTATGACTGGCGAAAACCAGTGGAACAAACTACCACTGATTTAAATACCTTTTTACAACAAAAAATCTGGCAACAAAATCCCAATCAAAAAGTCAATTTAGTTGGTCATTCGTTGGGCGGATTGATTGCGCGGATTTTTACTCAAAAAAATAAAGACAAAGTCAATCAAATAATCTCAGTTGGCAGTCCCCATCAAGGCGCGGTCCAAGTTTATAAACCTTTAGAAGCAGGCGAAATTGATCGAGAAAATACCTTTTTATGGTTGGCACAAAAACTAATTTTAGTCTTAAATAAATCAACTATCGAACCCGACCGCGAAACAATTAAAAAACGCTTTCCTGTAGCTTTAGATCTTTTTCCAACTTTTAACTTTTTAAAAGATAAAAATGGGCAAGAAATCTCAATCGACAGCCTTTCGATTAAAAACAACACTCTTTTAACCTATAATCCAACTTTTTATCGAATCTTTGATATTTTTACCGCCATTTACGGAGAAAAAGGTGAGCAAACACCGGCTGGATATAAAATTGAAAGTCCCAATGTCTTGGATCAACTTTTAGGAAACTACACTGATGGTAAACCAATTGATATTTGGTATGAAAAAGGTGATTATACTGTTCTTTCAAAAAGCGCCAATCAAGATTCCGATAGTCAAATGCTTTCTTTTGACCATGGAGAAATTGTTACTGAAAAAGAATCAATTAAAAAAATCTTTGATACCTTACATATAGGTTATTCCGATGACAAAATTGTTTCCGGTCAAAAAACAAAAATCTCACCTTCTTTAATTTTCTTAATCCACTCACCGGCAAAAATGAAAGTTTTATTTGGCGGGCAGACTTTTGAAGAAGAAGATGGTATTATCTTTATCCCCGAGGCTCAAGAAGGAAATTATCATCTTCAAGTTCAAGGAACTAACTTGGGAAAATATACCGTTATTGTTGGTCAAATTTCTCAAAACAACGATCTTTGGGAAAAAATTGAAGGAGAAATCACAAAAACACCACCAGAATTCCAAATTGACAGTTATTTAATCAACTTCAATCCCCAAACAGCAAACTCAATTTTTCCAACCCCAACACCAACTAATTTCATTAGTCCAACTCCCCAACCATCATTCACACCTACCCCAACAAAAACTCCATCATTAACACCAACACCAACCACAATCCAATCTTCAACTCAAAACCAAACTACCAATCAAACCTCTAATTTAACTTCATCTAATAACACTCAATCCATTTCCTCCTCACCTTCTCCAACATCAGTTTTATTCTCTTCGATAAAAAATCAATCTTCAAAAGAAGAAGTTATGGGAGAAAAAACCAAAGATGAGGTAAAAAAAATTGAGGAAAAACCAACGCCGAAAAAAAATAACTCTTCATCAATAGAAATTGTTATTACAATCGTTGCCTCTTTAATTTCTATTGCTACGTTAATTATTAAGAAAAAGATTTTAAAGAAAGAGACATAATCTTATATTGAGTTGAAAAATAAGTAAAAACAATGTTTTAATTGGTGGACCTGAGAGGATTCGAACCTCTAACCTTTCGCATGTGAAGCGAACGCTCTAACCTTTGAGCTACAGGTCCTTTTTTTATTATAATATAAATTTCTTCTTGTAAAAATGATTTTTATTTTTTAGAATTAAAATTTATGATTATCGTAAAAGCAATCCTCGATTTTGTGATGGATATTTTAGAAACGGTAACTTTTGTTGGCTCGCTTTTTATTGTCGTGTACCTTTTTATTATGATGCCCAATCAAGTTAAAGGAGCATCAATGGAGCCTACTTTTCAATCCGGGGATTATATTTTAACCTCAAAAATTACCTATAAACTACGATCAATTGAACGCGGCGATGTAATTGTTTTTAAATCTCCAAGAAACCCAGAGATTGAGTACATAAAAAGGGTGATTGGTCTTCCTGGTGATAAAATTATCATCACAAATGGTCAAGTTTTTGTTAATGACAAGCTTTTAAACGAAACCTATATTTCCGCCGCCACCAATCTTTGGGAAAATGGTTTTGTCAAAGAAAATCAGCCGGTGATTGTCCCAGAAAACTATGTTTTTGTCATGGGAGACAACCGCCCACGATCTTCTGACTCCCGCGATTTTGGCCCAATTCCAATTTCCTCAATTGAGGGAGTAGTCTTTTATCGCTATTTTCCTCCCCAAAAAGCTGGCTTTATTAAAAACCCTCTTCCTCAATCATTAAGAAAATAAAATTCACAAAATATGCTGATTATAACCGATTTATTTTCAACCAGTTTTAACAAAATTTGACTAATTTCAACTATTCCCAAGTAATCTTTTAATCTCCACATCTTCATTATCTCTATAAATCTCTATAAATCTCTATTTATCTCTATTAATCTTTTAATTTTCCTCAAAATTTTACTTGTTTTTTTTAAACTTCCTTTTATCTCAATTATTAATTTGGCTTTGACTCGCGTTTGAATTACCTTGGCTT
>JAPYWZ010000060.1 GCA_028276105.1 Microgenomates group bacterium
AAAAGCGATTATTCAAGAGTATACCGAAACCGGGTTGCCGGTAGGATCGGAAGTCCTTGAAAAAAAATATAAACTGGGTGTTTCGCCAGCAACGATAAGAAATGAAATGGTTGAGCTTGCCAAGAAAGGTTATTTGAAAAAAGAATATTTTTCTTCAGGAAGAATTCCATCGGCCAAAGCTTTTCGTTTTTATATTAAAAATTTAATGAAAGAAAAAGAGTTGGCAACGGCTGAGGAAGTGGCTTATAAAAACAGCATTTGGGACGAAAAAGACAATCTCAATCGGTTATTATCACAAGCGGCTAAAGTTTTGGCAAAAAAAACTGGGTTTTTATCGGTGGCGGCCACTGATAAAGGAGATGTTTATTATGCCGGGATGGGTTATTTATTGGAGCGACCGGAATTTTTTGATTTAGAACTGACGCGTCATTTATTTTTAAAACTTGAGGAGATAAGTTTTTGGGAAAGAGTAATTGAGGCTTTTATAAGAACTCACGAAGAGATTCTTTATTTTTTGGGAGAAGAAGATTTTTATGATCCTTTGTTTGAAAATTGCGCCAGTGTTTTTGGTGAGTTTGAAGCAGAAAGTATAAAAGGGGTTATTGGTTTAATTGGGCCAAAAAGAATGCCTTATGGAGCGCTTATTCCTCAAATTAGATATTTTTCTAATTTGATTGAGGAACTTTTAAATCCGAAAAAAGTTTGATAGGATTAAAAATGATGAAAGACACTCAAAAAAAAGACAAAAAGGAAGAACTTTTGAAAATCAAAGAAGAAAATGAAAAATTAAAAAAAGAGGTGGAAGAGTTTAAAAATAAGTATTTACGGGCTTTGGCTGATTATCAAAATTTGCAAAAAAGAGTTTTAGAGGAAAAAAAAGAATGGGAAAAGAAAATAAAAAAAGAGTTTTTTTTAAAGATTTTACCTTTTTTGGACAATCTAGAAAAAGCAGAAATTTTTATTAAAGACACCGGTTTGAAACTAATAAAAGATCAGTTTCTTCAATTCCTAAAAAACGAAGGAGTTGAAGAGATTGATCTTTTGGGAAAAGAGTTTGACCCTAATTTGGCGGAGGCGGTGGATGTTACTGAGGGAGAAAAAGAAAATCTTATCGTTGAGGTTTTAAGAAAAGGTTATAAGATGGGAGAAGAGGTTTTAAGGATTGCTCAGGTTAAAGTTTCGGTAAGGAAAAGGGAAGAAGAAGCAGTTGAAAAAGCCAAAGAAGAGTTAAAAAAAGGTGATTATATGTAAATTATTAGTTTTTTTCTTATTTACCTATGAGCAAAATCATTGGGATTGATTTGGGAACCACTAACTCTTGTGTGGCGGTTATGGAAGGAGGTCAACCAAAAGTGATTCATTCGGCCGAAGGAAGAAATGTTATCCCTTCGGTGGTTGACCCAATAAAAAGAATTGTTGGCGATGTGGCAAAAAGACAGATGGTAATTCACCCCACCCGAATTATTTTTTCAATAAAAAGACTGATGGGACGACGTTTTTCTGATCCTTCAGTCCAATATGATAAAAAGTGGTTGCCTTATAAGATTAAAGAAGGGCAAAATGGGATGGCGGTGGTTGAGGTTGAAGGAAAAACTTTTACTCCCCAAGAGATTTCGGCGATGATCCTTCAAAAAATCAAAGCCGATGCCGAGGCGTATTTGGGAGAAAAAGTGGAAAAAGCGGTGATTACTGTCCCTGCTTATTTTGATGACTCACAAAGACAAGCGACCAAACAAGCCGGAGAAATTGCCGGATTAAAGGTGGAGCGAATTTTAAATGAACCAACCGCGGCTGCTTTAGCTTATGGTCTTGATAAAAAATACGTTCACACCATTGCCGTTTATGATTTAGGGGGTGGAACGTTTGATATTACAATTTTGGAGCTTGGGGAAGGTGTTTTTCAGGTAAAAGCAACCAATGGCGATACTCATTTAGGGGGTGATGACTTTGATAAGGTGATTATTGATTATGTGGCCGAGGAATTTATGAAAGAAAATGGAGTTGATCTTCGAAAAGACGCTCAAGCGCTTCAGAGATTAAAAGATGCCGCTGAGAAAGCTAAAATTGAACTTTCCTCATCGCTTGAGGCGGAGATTAACTTACCGTTTATTACCGTAAAAGATAATCAACCCTTACATTTGGTAATGAAGTTAACGCGAGCAAAATTGGAGTCTTTGGTTGATCATTTGATCAAAAAAACGTTTGAGCCCGTAAAGGCCTGTTTGAAAGACGCAAAACTAAGCGCTTCAGAGATTGATGAAGTAATTTTAGTTGGTGGGATGACTCGGATGCCAAAAATAATTGAAGAGGTAAAGAAGTTTTTTGGCAAGGAACCTAATCGTTCGGTTAATCCTGATGAGGTAGTGGCAGTTGGAGCGGCAATTCAAGCTGGAATATTAACTGGTGAAGCAAAAGATGTGGTTTTACTTGATGTTACTCCTTTGACTTTGGGAGTTGAGACTTTAGGTGGGGTGATGACGCCTTTGATTCCAAGAAACACCACCATCCCAACCTCAAAAACCGAAATTTTCTCAACTGCTGCTGATAATCAAACTCAGGTTGAGATTCATGTTTTGCAAGGAGAGCGGCCTTTGGCCAAAGACAATAAGTCTTTGGGACGATTTATTTTAGATGGTATTCCACCAGCACCGCGGGGGGTACCACAGATTGAAGTAACGTTTGATATTGATGCCAATGGGATTTTGACGGTGACAGCAAAAGATAAAGCCACGGGTAAGTCTCAGGCGATAAAAATCACCGGATCAACTGGTTTAACAAAAGAAGAAATTGAAAGAATGAAAGAAGAAGCAGAAAAACATGCCAATGAGGATAGAAAAGAAAAAGAAAGAATTGAAGCAAGAAACAAAGCTGATAATATGATTTATGTAGCGGAAAAATCGTTGAAAGAAGAAGGTGATAAAATAGAAAAAAGTCTCAAAGAATCAATTGAAGGAAAGATTAAAGAACTAAAAGAGATCTTAGATAAGGGAAGTAAGGAAGAGTTAGAAGAGAAAACAAAGGCTTTATCGGATGAGCTGACAAAAATTGGTCAGGCAATGTATGGAAGAAGTAGCAAAGTAGAGGAGGATAAAAAAGAGGATAAAAAAGAAGCAGAAGAGGGAGAAGTTGTTAATTAAAAATTAAGAATTTAAAATGGACTATTATGAAATTTTGGGCGTTCCAAGAAATGCCACTTTGGAAGAGATTAAAGCCGCTTACAGAAAGCAGGCTTTAAAATGGCATCCGGATCGCAATAAATCGCCTGAGGCAACCGAAAGATTTAAAGAAATCAATAAAGCGTTTGAAGTTCTTTCTGATCCTAAAAAAAGAGCCATTTACGATCAGTATGGCGAAGCCGCGTTTGAAAGGGGAGGTTCGGCTACTTCTTCTGGTTTTGAGGGTGGTTTTTATCAACAAGGGCCGTTTCGCGTTTATACCAATTTTGGCGGTGATTTTTCTGATTTTGGTTTTGATTTTGAGGGTTTTTCTGATCCCTTTGAGATTTTTGAACAATTTTTTGGTTTTCGCTCTCCTTTTACCAGTCGGCGTCGCAGCCGAAGAGAAGTTTATGAGGTGAGTTTAAGTTTTGATGAGGCGGTTCACGGAGTTGAGAAAGAAGTTTTTATCAAAGGAGAAAATAAAAAAATAAAAATCCCAGCCGGTGTTGATGATGGAACAAGGATTAGATTTTCCGATTTTGATCTTATTGTTCACGTTACTCCCCATCCTTATTTTAAAAGAGAAGGGCAAGATATATATTTTGAGAAAGAGATCTCTTATCCAAAAGCTGTCCTTGGCGGCGTAGTTTCTGTGCCAACGATTGATGGAGAGGTAAAATTAAGAGTAAAACCAGGAACAAAAGATGGAGCAATGGTTCGCCTTCGCGGTTATGGGATTTATTATCCAAAAAGCAAAGAAAGAGGTGATCAATATGTCATTTTTAAAATTAAAGTTCCCGAAAAAGTTTCTTCAAAAGCAAAAAAACTTCTTGAAGAGCTAGAGAAAGAAATGGGGGAATAAATAAAATTTAAAAAAACCAAAAATGAAAATAAAAGTTAACTTTTCAAATTTTAAAAATCATCAAAACTTTCTTTTTATTATAAGATTAATCGAGGAGTTTTTACAAAAAAAAGGTTACTTGAAGATAGATTTACCTGTTTTATCACCGACTCTTATTCCTGAGTCTTACCTTGAGGTTTTTGAGACAGAGTTTAGATATTTTGATAAAAGGGAAAAACTTTATTTGACTCCTTCGCCTGAGCTTTTTTTAAAACGGCTTTTGGTTGAAGGGGTTGGGAATTGTTATTATCTTGGCAAATCTTTTAGAAATAGTGATTCACCCTCATCTTTGCATTCTTTTGAGTTTACGATGCTTGAATTTTATAAGGTAAAAGCTAACTATATGGATATAGCTGATGAACTTTTAGAAATGTTAAGATACCTAAATGAAAAA
>JAPYWZ010000062.1 GCA_028276105.1 Microgenomates group bacterium
GTTATACTGATTATGAAATAAAAAAACTCGGTTTGGCTGACAAATTCTTTCTTTTTTGTGAAAATGTAAAAAGAAATAATCTTTTTTCTTTAGCCGATGAAGTAATTTACAGTTTTGATGAGTTTTTATACCTTTTTGACCTGCCTCGCCCCTTTTATTTTCCCAAAACAAAAATTAAAGTCCTTCTTTTAGAAAATATTCACCAAAAAGCCGTCGACATCTTTAAAAAAGAAGGCTACCAAGTTGAAACACTAAATCAAGCCTTAGAAGAAAAAGAATTGGTGGAAAAAATAAAAGAAGTAAACATTTTAGGAATAAGATCAAAGACTTCAATCAATAAAAATGTTATCGAGGCTGGAAAAAAACTTCTTACCATTGGTATCTTTGCTATTGGGACTAATCAAGTTGATTTAGAATATGCTACCAAAAAAGGAATTGCGGTTTTTAATGCTCCTTATAGCAATACCAGAAGTGTCGTTGAGTTGACTTTGGGAGAAATAATTATGCTTTTTCGCCGCGTTTTTGATAAAAGTCAAAAACTTCATCAAGGGATTTGGGATAAATCAAGTAAGGATTGTTTTGAAGTTAGAGGAAAAAAATTGGGGATAATTGGTTATGGTAATATTGGTTCTCAACTTTCAGTTTTGGCAGAAAGTCTTGGGATGGAGATTTACTTTTATGATATTGTTGACAAACTGCCTTTGGGTAATGCCAAAAAATGTCAATCGTTAAAAGAACTTCTAAAAAAAGTTGACGTGGTCACTGTTCACGTTGATGGCCGAAAAGAAAATAAAAATTTAATTGGAGAAAAAGAGTTTCAACTGATGAAAGATGGGATAATTTTTTTAAACTTAAGTCGAGGATATGTGGTTGATATCAACGCTTTAGTCAAATATATCAAAAATGGAAAAATAAAAGGCGCCGCCGTTGACGTTTTTCCAAACGAGCCCAAAAGCAATCAAGAAAAATTTATCTCTCCCCTTCAAAATTTAGAAAATGTTATTCTTACCCCCCATATTGGGGGCAGTACCATCGAGGCTCAAGCAAATATCGCTGACTTTGTTTCTCAAAAAATTATTGATTATATTAACAACGGTGATACCATTTTGTCGGTTAACTTTCCCCAAATAAAACTTCCCACGCAAAAAAATTTTTATCGATTTATTCATATTCATCAAAACCTCCCCGGCGTTTTAGCTCAAATCAATCAGATTCTAAGTCAAAACAATATCAATATCGAAGGCCAGTATTTAAAAACCAATGAAAAAATTGGCTATGTCATTACCGACGTTAACAAAAATTATTTTAAAAAAATCGAGAATGACTTAAAAAAAGTCAAAGGAACGATTAAATTTAGAATTTTGTATTAAATAATATGCTAAAAAAACCTATTTTTTTCACTGTTGGTCCCACCAAACTTTATCCAACAGTTAAAAAACATATTCTAAACGCTTTAAAAGAAAATATTCCCTCCATCTCTCATCGCAGTCAAAAATTTATCAATATTTTTAAAGAAACCGTTTTTAATCTTAAAAAATTATTAAATATTCCCGCCGATTACGAGGTATTTTTTTTATCTTCGGCAACAGAAGCGATGGAAAGAATTATCGAAAACACGGTGGAAAAAGTCAGTTTTCATTTAGTTAGTGGTGATTTTGGTCAGCGATTTTTTCAAATTGCCTCTGACTTAAAAAAACAAGCCTTGTATTATCAGATAAACCCTCATGTTCTTTTGGAAAAACAAAAATTTATCATTCCCAAAAAAACCGAATTAATTGCTGTAACCCAAAACGAAACCAGTATCGGTTATGCTTTTGATTCAAAAATTATTTATCAAATAAAAAATGAAAATCCCAATAAATTAATTGCCGTTGATATTGTCTCATCTTCTCCCTATATTAATTTGGATTTTAAAAGAGTCGATTTAGTATTTTTTTCTGTTCAAAAAGGTTTTGGGTTACCAGCTGGACTTTCGGTTTTAATCCTAAGCCCCCAAGCTTTTGAAAAAGCTGTTTTTTTAAATAAAAAAAATAAGTTATATTTAAGTTATCATAATTTTTTAGAACTTAAAAAATACGCCTTAAAAAACCAAACTCCCGAAACCCCCAATGTTTTTTCTTTATATCTTTTAAACGCGGTTACAAAAGATTTTTTAAAAATAGGAATTGAAAAAATAAGAAAAGAGACAGAAAAAAAAGCCAAAATGATCTATGACTTTTTAGAAAAAAGTGATATTTTTGAACCATACGTAAAAATCCCCTCCTCTCAATCAAAAACTACCATTGTTGCCCAACTAAAAAATGGCAAAAAAAACGATTTAATTTTGGAAAAACTTAAAAAACAAGGACTATATCTTAGTAAAGGCTATAAAAATTTTTCTCAAACCCACCTAAGAATCGCCAACTTTCCCGCTCACAATTTTTCTGAAATAAAGCAATTGATTAGTTTTTTAAAAGTTATATAATTTAAATATTATGTTAGACCTAAATTTTATCCGTCAAAACAAAGAAAAAGTTTTACAAGCGGCTAAAAATAAAAATCGAGAAATTAACTTAGATAAAATCTTAGACCTTGATGAAAAAAGAAGAACACTTATTGCCCAATCTCAAACTTTAAGAGAACAAAGAAATAAACTTGCCAAAGAAAAACCCGCTAAAGAAACTATTGAAGAAGGAAAAAAAATAAAACTTCAACTTCAAGAAATTGAAAAAGAACTAAAAGCAATCGAACAAGAACTTAATCTTCTTTTGTCTTTTGTTCCCAACGTCCCTCTTTCGGAAGTACCTGTTGGTAAAGATGCCTCTTTTAATAAAGTAGTTAAAACTTGGGGTAAAATTCCTCAATTTGACTTTACGGTTAAATCGCATATTGAAATTGGAAAGGAACTTGACATTGTTGATTTTGAACGCGGCGCCAAAGTCTCTGGTTTTCGAGGTTATTTTTTAAAAAATGAGGGAGCGGTTTTACATTTGACCATTCTTTTTTATGTCTTTCAAAAATTAGTCAAAAAAGGTTATACCCCGCTAATTGCCCCAGCCATTGTTAAAGGCTTTACTCTTTTTGGTTGTGGTCAGTTTCCTTGGGGAGAACAAGATACCTATAAACTAAATGATGACGATGCCTATTTAGCAGGCACGGCTGAACAACCAGTTACTTCTTATTTTAGTGGCGAAATTTTAAAAGAAGAAGAACTACCAAAAAAATTTGTTGCTATATCTTCTTGTTTTAGAAAAGAAGCGGGTGCTTATGGCAAAGATACTCGCGGTCTTTATCGTCTTCATGAGTTTTGGAAAGTGGAGCAGGTAATTATTGCCAAAAATAACTTGGAGGAAGCAAAAAAACTTCATGAAGAACTGCAGCAAAATGGCGAGGAGATTTTAGAAGAATTAGAACTTCCTTATCGTCGGGTAATTTTATCAACAGGTGAGATGGGTGAACCACAAATCTTTAAATACGACACTGAAGTCTGGATGCCTTATCGAAATGCTTATGGTGAGGTAATGTCCAACTCCATTATGGGAGATTTTCAAGCAAGACGATTAAATATCAAATACCGAAAAAAAGATGGGACGAAAGAATATTGTTTTACTTTAAACAATACCGCTATTGCCTCACCAAGGATTTTAATTGCTATTTTAGAAAACTATCAACAAAAAGATGGAACAATTAAAATCCCAAAAGTCCTTCAGCCTTTAACTGGGTTTGAAGAAATAAAAAAGAAAAAATAAAAGTAAAAATTTTTTTAAGGGGTTGGGGTTGAGGTGATCAAGGAGGCTTGGCAGTTGACTTTGTTTTCTGTTCCTTTTAAAAAGTATTCTTTTCTCCCAAAATAACAAATTTTTTCGACCACATTATCTGGTTTTTGATACCAATTATTACTCCCATAATTTTTCAAAAGAAAACTCATTACTCGATTCCAAATTGGTGCCGCCCCAGTGATTCCTGAAGTTAAATAAGGATTCATCGGTGAATTATCATTATTACCCACCCAAACAACTACTAAAAATTCAGGGGTATAACCAACAGTCCAGTTATCACGTTTATCGTTGGTGGTTCCCGTTTTAACGGCTACCTTGTAACCTGGAATCTCAAGATAAGAATTTGGCCCAAACGCCCAAGTCCGGGCAAAATTGTCTGATAAAATATCAGAAATAATATAAGAAATTCCTGAATTAAGGCAACGCACACTTTTTACTTTAGGTTCATCAATTGTTTCCAAAATACTATTTTTTATTTTTAAATAAGAAATAAGATCAACCTGCTCTCCTTGATTGGCCAAAACCCCAAACGCCTTGGCCATATCAACCATCGTCACCTCGCCCCCTCCCAAAGCCAATGACAAACCAAAGCGAGACCGCTCCTTCCAGGTTG
>JAPYWZ010000108.1 GCA_028276105.1 Microgenomates group bacterium
TTTAGAAGCAGTCAAGACTCAACTTGAACCAAATATTTTTAAGCACTCTTTGGCTTTGGAGGCGTGTATGGGGGCGATTTATGATTATTTGTTAAAAAGTAACCAGCTAACTAGTGATGAGCCAAAAAAAGAAGATTGGCTTTTGGCCGGGTTAATTCATGATATTGATTATTCCGGCGAGTTTAAAGCTGATCATCCGAGAAAAACTTTAGAAGTTTTGGCAAAATATGGACTGACAATTTCCGAAACAGTTCACAATATCATCAAAGCCCATGCCCCAGAAAAAACTGGATATTATCCAAAAAATAAGGCGGAATGGGCGATATTTTGTGCCGACAGTCTCACTGGATTAATTACGGCCGTAGCTTTAGTCTATCCATCTAAAAAATTAGCCGACGTGAAGTTATCTTCAGTAGTAAAACGGTTTTTAAAAGAACCAAAGTTTGCCGCCGGTACCAGACGAGAAGATGTTAAAAAATGTGAACTTCCCCAAGGTTTAAATATTCCTTTGGAAAAATTCATTGAGATTTGTCTTGAGGCGATGAAAGTAATAGCTTCTGAGGTTGGATTGTAAAATTATTGACAAAGATTGACAAAGTTTGTTATAATTTTTTTATGAGCACTATTAATATTTCTTTACCAAAAGAACAGGTTAACCTAATTGATCAGTTAGTAAAAAAATTTTCATTTGCTAATCGAAGTGAGTTTATTCGTGCTCTTATTCGTTTGGTGATCCATAAAGAAGAATTAGTCAGTGAAGCAGCAACTTTTCCTTTTATTTCACCAAAAACTAAATCTAAAAAAGAGATAATTTCTGCTTTTAAAAAGACGAAACAATATTCAGAAGAATTTTTAAGAGATTTAGAAGAGGGATTAAATGAAAGTGATTATTTTGAATGATAATCTATGAAGATTTTGCCATTATCGAAACTTATTGAAAAAAAGATTAAAAAATATAATCTTCAGGTTAAATTTTCAAAACAATTAAAACTTTTATGTTTAAATCCTAAACATCCAAGTTTGAACGTTGAGTTATTGGAGCCAAAGGAATTTGGAATTTATAGTTTTCGCATTGATAGAAAATTTAGAGGTCTTTTTATTTTTCGTGAAGACAAAAAAGCTTTAGAGATAATCAATATTACGGTTCATTATCATTAATTTTCAAACGACTTTTTATCATCTTTTGGCTCTAGGTGGCTTTCGATTTGGATGTTAAAGACAGCTTTTTTTATTTCTTTTTCAATTTTGTAGATTAAATCATGAGATTTTTTAATGGTAAAATCATTGGGGAAAAGAGCATGGAAAGAAAGAAATTTTTTTTGACCGGCTTTTCGACTTTTTATCTCATGAAAAACTAATCCTTTTTTTTCATATTTTTCAAAAATACCCTTAATTTTTTCCAAATTTTTTTTGTCAATTGCTTCATCCATAAAGCCAGATAAAGAGCGGCGGATAAGACTTGTGCCGGTGAAAAGGATATTTAAAGCAATAAATATTGCTACCAGTGGATCTAAAATCAAAATTTTAGTTTTATCAACTAAAAAAACCGAAAAAATTACGCCAACCGATGTCCAAACATCAGTCATTAAATGCTGTCCATCAGCCTCTAATGTAATTGATTGATTTTTTTGCCAACTTTGATTAAAGTCTGACCAACAAAAAAATTGATGACGGCGGCAATGGTTGAAACTAAAAGTCCAAGGGAGATTTTTTCTAATGGTTTTGGATAAAAAAGACGGTTGAAAGCTGAGAAAATAATGGTTAAAGAAGCGAAAAAAATAAAAATTCCCTCAGCAATGCTTGAGAAATATTCAGCCTTTGTGTGGCCGTAAGGATGATTTTTGTCCGCTGGTTTTTGGACGATTTTTAAGGCAAAAAAAGCAATCAAAGCCGAGGCGAAATTAACTAGCGATTCAACGGCATCTGATAAAAGACTAACAGAGTTGGTAAGAAAGTAGGCGATTAATTTTAAAAAAATGGTTATTAAAGCGGCAAAAATTGAAAGATAAGTGTATTTGATTAAATGGTTCATAACTAATTTTTTTATATTATAAAAACAAAAAAGCAAAAAAAGAGGAAGAAACTCCCAAAATCGCTCCACCAATAACATCAGTTGACCAGTGTTCCCCCAAAGTCACTCTTGATAAAAGCATTAAAAAATTAAAAATAAAAAGAGCGCTTATCAAAATTAGTTTGCCTATTTTTTTCATCTTTGAGTTTAAGATTAAATATCCAATTAAAAAAGAGACAAAAATTGTTCTTAATGAGTGGCCAGAAGGATAGGAATATCCAGGTTGAACATAAGATGAGGGAAAATTAAAAAACAAAGTATAACGGTGAAATAAAAAAGGGGGGGCGGGTTGATGAAGAAAGGCTTTACCAAAAATTTCAACAAGATGAGCAAAAGCAAAAGGAATAAAGACTAAAAAGGAAATAACTTTTCTTCTTATAAAGATAATAATTAAAATTAAAAGAGAATAAACTTCAAAACTGCCAATCAAAGAAAGAGTAGAAAGATAGGGATCAAATTTTTTTGGCAAATGATTTTGGAGTCTGACTGTTGTATCAAAGTCCCATTGAACAAACAGATCTTTTTTAACAAGATAAGAAAAAAAGAGAAAAATAAAGAAAAAAAGGATTGATAAAAAAAGAAAAACAACTTTTTTCTTCATTATAAAATGATATACCCCTTCGCTTTCAAATATCAAGAGGTTATACCTAACGGAGCTTTGATTTTGAAGAGTGGTTTTGAGTATAAAATCAATCCAAAATCTCATTTGAAAGCTTCGGTAGGTATATACCAAAAAGTTACAAAATCAAAGCAGAGTGGTATATAAAAAATTT
>JAPYWZ010000063.1 GCA_028276105.1 Microgenomates group bacterium
TTGGATAAGGTAATTATTGAAAGAACCGGTAAAAAACCAAAAGAATATTTGCGGCAGTTAATTGATTTTATTGAGGAAAAAGTTAGTGACAAAATTATCTCCCAAGACCTAAGTTTTTTATTGCCTTATGAAAGATTTGTCAAAATAAGAAAGATTTTAAAGCGAGAGGTTTTGATGTTTTTAAAAGAGGAAGTAAAGAAGTAAAGGTCAGATTATTTTTGTTCAGATGAGGATGTTGGTGGAGGAGGAAGAGAAGCTAAAAAAATCAGCTTCTTCTTGTCAAGGGGTATTTGATGCGAATAAAAAAAGATACGAATGATGCGAATTATGCGAATATGAAATTAGAGATAAATTGAGATTAATAGAGATTAATAGAGATTAATAGAGATAAATAGAGATAAATAGAGATAAATGGAGATTAAAAATGAGTGTAAATTATAATGTAAATATGGTGTAAACGTGTAAATATTGTATAAAAAGTTGTATGAAAGTTGTATAAAAATAGGGTAAAAATTATAAAGTAAATGATCGCGATTAAATTTATTATTTACTTAAAACTTGCGTTGTGATGCCACGGTCGTTGGTTAATAATGCAAGTTTAAATTGGGAAGCCTAATGAAATGACGTTAAGTTTAAGAGATTATTTTGATAAAAAATATAGTATAATTTTTTTATGAAAAAAACTCTTCCCAAAAGGATTCCTAAGTATTTGTATCGTTTTTTTTGGGATGTTAATGTCAAAAAACTTAATCCCCAAAAATATCCGTATTTTGTGATTGCTAGACTTTTGGATAAAGGAGATTTAAAATCAATTGAGTGGGTGAGAAAAAATTTTCCAGAGGAAATAATCAAAAATACTTTAGAAAATTATCGTGATTTTTCTTTAAGAAGCGCTAATTTTTGGGGTTTGATTTATCAAATTCCATTAAATAAAATCAAATGTTTCCAAACACCCTATTACCAGACGCGCAAAAAACTCTGGCCCTATTAGGTAAACAAAATTTTTTAAAAAAAGCTTACTTAGCTGGTGGTTCAGCCTTGGCTTTACAACTTGGTCATCGACGATCAATTGATTTTGATTTTTTTACAAGCGAAGAGTTTGAAACTTCATACATAAGAAAAGAACTAAAAAAAATTGGCACTTATGAAACAGAATTTGAAACGCCAAAAACAATGGTTGGAGTTTTTAATAAAGTGAAGTTTAGTTACTTTTATTATCCCTATAATTTGATAAGAAAAACCACTGATTTTTTAGGAATTAATTTAGCTTCAATTGAAGATATTGCAGCAATGAAATTGGTTACTATTACTGATCGGGGGACAAAAAAAGACTTTGTTGATCTTTATTTTTTAGCTAAAGAATGTTTTTCTTTAGAAAATATGTTTGAATTTTACTTTGAATTTTACGATGAAAAATATCATCTTCTTTCAAGTAACTTATTAACTTTACTTAAAGCCTTGTCGTATTTTGATGATGCAGAAAAATCTGAAATGCCAGAAATGTTAAAAAAAACGTCTTGGGAGGAGGTTAAAAATTTTTTTAAAAAAGAAGTCGTTAAAGTAGCAAAAAAATGGCTTTTTGATCTTTAATAATTTATCGCATTACCTTTTCTTCAACTCGTTCGTATTGACAAATTTCATCTTTAGAAAACCACAAAGAAACTTCGTACTTTGCTTCATCTTGATTGCCTGAAGCATGAAGAAGATTTTTAATTGCTCGTTTTGCGGTATTGGCCAAATATGATGAGTCAAAAGAGTAGTCGCCGCGGATGGTACCTGGGGCTGCTTGAAGGGGAAGGGTATGACCAGCGATTTTTCTAACCAATTCCACCGCATGTGGCCCCTCCCATACCATTGCCAAAACTGGCCCTGAGGTAATCATCTCAATCAGCCACTGACGAATCATTAAACCAATTTGGTAGCTCTCATCGGTGCCAAGCTCTTTTTTTACATCAACGCCTAAAGCTTTGTAGTTGTCCAAAGTTTTTTGTCCCATGCCACGAATGAATTCTTCTCTTTCTTTTGGATAGTGTTTTTCTGCTAGTTCTTTTGAGACTTTTATTAGTTTGCAGCCAACCATTTTAAGACCAACTTTTTCAAAGCGAGAGATAATCTCACCACAAATGCCACGGGCAACGGCATCGGGTTTTAAAACAACAAGGGTTTGTTCCATATTTTTAAATTTTAAAATTGCTAATAAGATTGAAAATAATTATACTAAAAATTTTGGTAAAAGGTGGAATAATACGAATGATACGAATGAAGATGCAAATGACGCGAATTATGCGAATATGAGAAAGAGATAAATAGAGATAAATAGAGATAAGTAGAGATTAATTGAGATTAGGAGAGTAAAAATTAGTGTAAACGTTGTGTAAATGTTGTTTGAGATGAAGTGGTATGGATTGAAGGTGCATTGTTTAAAGGGTTTAAGTGTGATATCATATTTTTTATGAATTTAAAAATAAAACTAATTGATAAAACCTTACCCTTACCTGCCTATCAAACTAAAGGGGCGGTGGCTTTTGATTTGTATAGTAGGGAGAAAGTGGTTGTTCCTCCTTGGCAGCCAACGTTAATCCCTTTAAATTTAATTGTCAAAATTCCCAAAGGCTATTTTCTTATGCTTTGTGCTCGAAGTTCCTTGGCTTTTAAAAAAAATCTAATTGTTGCCAATGGCATTGGGGTGATTGATCAAGATTATTGTGGAGAAGAGGATGAGATAAAATTATCGGTGATTAATTTTTCAAAAAGTGATGTTGTGGTTGAAAAAGGAGAAAGGATCGCCCAGGCGATTTTGGTAAAGATTGCCAAAGCTGAAAAATTTATAGTAGTTAAAAAAATGGAAAAAAAATCAAGAGGAGGATTTGGGAGTACGAATGTTTAGATTGAGATAAATAGAGATAAATGGAGATAAGTTGAGATTTATGGAGATAAATAGAGATTGGGAGATTGAAATTAGTGTAAATCGCGTCTGATACGGTGTAAACATTGTGTAAAGATTGTTGAAATTTTTTATCAATAAATCATTTGCAAAAGTAAAAAAATAATTTATATAATAAACGATAATTTTATGAACTATTCTGAGGAAGAAAAAAAGGTTTTAAAAAATTATTTTACTAACGTTGAGGATGATGTTTTCTGCTTGATCAATCTTCCTGAGGTTATTAAAGGAACGCTTTTTTCTCGTTATAGTCGCTCGGCCAAGGATCTTCGTCGCTTGTTTTTAGATGAGTTTTTAAATTCCAATGAACTTAAAAATTACTTTCAAAAAACTAAAGAAGAAAAAGACAGTCTTCTAAGGACCGAAAAAGCCGAAGATTTTTACGAGCGAATTTTGGTGGGGTATGGCGATGATTCGGTGGCCGAGCTTGGGGGGGCCCATTTGGCGTTGGAGAATATTTCAGTTTTGGCCACCAAAAGTATTGAGGAGCATCGGATTGGTCTTTCACCTTTGGAAAAGTCTTCGCGCTATGTTTATTTTGATAAAAAAGTTGATGGCCGTTATCAATTTTATACACCAAAAAAAATTTCCTCCTCAAAATATGCCACTTTGTATGAAAAAGTTAATCATTTACTTTTTGATACCTATTCAAAAATTGTTCATGAGATTCAGCCGCTTTTAATGGAAATTTATCCAGGTGATAAAAATGATATTGCTTATAAATTTTCAATCCGAGCCAAAGCTTGTGATATCTCTCGTTATCTTTTGCCGCTATCGGCAAAAACTAACTTAGGAATTTTTGGCAACGGTCGAGCCTTTGAGTATCTTTTAATTCATCTTTATGTTGATCCTTTGGAAGAAGTCGTTGATTTAGCCAAAAAAATTAATGAAGAACTAAGAAAGGTAATTCCGGCTTTTATCAAACGGGCTTCAAATGAAAGAGGAGTAAAATACCAAAATTATCTTAAAAAAAGAGAAGAAAAGGTAAAAAAAGTATTGGAAAAAATTATTTTTCAACAAACAAAATCGTCTTTTACAAAAAAAGAGAGCGTAAAAATTGTCGATTACGAAAAAAATGGGTTGGAAAAAGTTCTTTCGGCAATTATTTTTGAGAAGAGTAATTTAGATTATCGATCAATTTATGAAAAAGTAAAAAAAATGAGTCTTAAGAAAAAAGAAGAGATTTTTAAAGCTTATGTTTTTGGACGAGAAAATCGTCATCATAAGGTGGGTCGGGCGCTAGAGAATGTTTATTTTACTTTTGAGGTGATGGCCGATTTTGGCGTTTATAAAGATCTAATGCGCCATCGAATTTTAACAAGACATCGTCAACTTTTTACCAATGAGTTTTCTTATGCGGTG
>JAPYWZ010000064.1 GCA_028276105.1 Microgenomates group bacterium
TATACAACCCAGTCACCGCATATTCAGAAGGAGGAACTTTAGGTTTTTCTACAATTTCAACGATTTTTTTAGGATCTTTTTTATCAAAACGAGGAACACCAAAACGATTAGGATCAGGAACTTTTTTTAAAAAAATCATCGCTCCTTCCTTAAAGTTTTTTACCGCCCAGGTTATATCAGCATCGGTTGTATTATCACCCAAAATCACTGTCACCGGTCCTCCTTCGCTAAAGTCTTCTGCTAATGATAAAGCATCGGCTATCCCCCCACGAGGCTTTTCTTGATAAGCAAATTCTAAATGAGTCAAACCAAACTCTTTTCCATTTTTCAAAACATTAATAAAATGACCAGCATGAGGTGAAGAAACTACTACCAACACATCAGTCAACCCCGCCTTGACTAAAGTTTGAATTGGGTAATAAATCATCGGTTTATTGTAAACCGGCAAAAGGTGTTTGTTGGTGGCAAATGTTAACGGATAAAGACGGGTTGCCAATCCTCCTGCTAAGATTACGCCTTTCATATTTTTTTATGGTAAAATTATAATTTTTAAAAGAAAAAGAAAAACAAACCCAATTATAACATATTCTAAAACTATCTTAAAGTAAAGTCGATTAGTAAGAAAATGATGATAAACTCCCCAAATGATGTAAAAACTAACAAACGCCAAAAGAACAATAAACTCCAAAAGTCGCTCGCCATGGAATAGGTTTAAAGCTAAAATAAAAAAAATTCCTGCGGTTAAAAGAAGAAGATAATCAAAAGTATGTTTTTTTAGTTCTTTTTTTATGTGATTAATCATAAAATTACTCCTCGACTAATAATAAAAAGACCAATCGCTAAAAATCCCAAAAAAATAAAATGGGCTAAATTTTTTCCAGTAAAGCGCAGTTTTAAAATCCCCATCTTACTGGCAAAATAAAAATCAACAATCAATGTTAACATTAAAATAGCAATAAAACCTAAATTAAAATCAAATAAAAATTTGTTGACGTTAACCACCGATTTTTGTTCTTTATTTGCCAAAACCGCAGGAGCTAAAGATGAAGACGATTTTGAGAGAGGGATTTCTTTTTTCTCGGTGGCAAAAACTTGATATTTTTCCACCAAATTTTTAACTAAATTAATTGAAGCCGGCTTACCAAACATTTGAACAACCAAAGTGGTTGGTTCACCGTTTAAAGTCCCATTAACCACGGCAAAACCAATATCGGTATACTCTTTTTTTAAAATATTTTCTCGATGAGTTTTTGAGTTCATCCAGGCCGAAACCACGTTTTCTGAAAAAAGAAAGTTTTTAGCTAAATTCTCACCGGCATACTCATACTCGTAGCCAGCGTTTAAAATAAATTGCCAAGGTGTTTCCCCGTTGGGACCAAAATGAGCCCAGTAATTTTTATTAAACATATCTAAAGCTTTTTGATAAGCCGCCTTTGAAAGTTTTTCATTGTAATTTAGGGGGGGTAAATTGTATTTTTGTCTTTCTTGATTAGTAAGTTCATAAAGTTTTTGAATAGTAATATCGGTGGCATAACCTAAGATATTAGAAAGGGGCGTGGATTTAAACAAAAACGTAAAAAACAAAGCCAGTAAAAGATAATAGGTTAAAAAATCTAAGTGAAGTAATCTTGATCGAAAGTGATTGTCTTCTTTTGGGATAAAAAGGTGGTGAAAAAAATTTTTTATTCGGGAAAAGTTCATAGAAAAATGATAATTAATTTTTTTAAAAAAGGCAAGAAAATGTATAAGTCGGGTACATAGGTAACACTCCTTTTTCTTTATTCGCCCAATGGTTATTATACCATTCAATTGGTGTTTGGTAATTTAAAGAACAATGAGGACGTTTTAAATTGTAAAAAATAAGAAAGGAAGTTAAACGATTGTTAGCCTCAATTAAATCAGATTGGGTCAAAAGTGGTTCAAAATATTCATCAACTGCCAAAAATTCTTCTTTCAAGGTGCGATTAAATCTTTCATTGACACTATTATCCTTTGGTGTTTTAATCCGGGTAAAAATATGGGTAATCTTTAGTTTTTTACACGCCTCATCAAAATATTTAGCAAATTCAGAACCATTATCAGATAATATAGCCGAAATTTTTCCATTAACCAAAAGAGAAAGTCTTAAGATAAAATCAAAAGAAGAAAGTGATGATTTTGAAGAGTAACATCGAGCATAGGCAATTTTACTTTGATAGTCAATGGCGGTTAGAATATATCTTTTTACTCCATAAGATAAATACAAAACAACGGTGTCACAACAAAAAAAGAACGGTTTTTCTTTGGTAATTAGATTTTCCTTATCAATCTTATCTATTCTTATCTTCTTTATCTTTGTGTTTTTTGCCTTTTTTGTTCTTATTCTTTTTGCTTTTTTGGGGTTAAAGTATAAGTTGTATTTTTTAATCACATAGGCAATATGGTTTTGGGAGACAAAACAATTGTATTCTTTTTGAAAAAGAATTTGTAGTTTCTTTTTTCCAAAAGTTGGATATTTTTCTCTTAATTTCTTAATTAACATTTCTTTTTTAAAGTTAAGTGTAGTTTTTCTTTTTTCTTTTGGTGTTTTTGGTAAGTCTTCTAACAAAAAAAGTTTTCTTTCACCCGCCTCAAATCTTTTTTGCCATTTATAGAATGTTTTTCTTGAGAGATTAAAAAGAGAACAGACTAACGAAACATTTCTTAGTTTGTAATAAAGTTCTATTGCCGAAAGACGTGTTTTTGCTTTTTCTGACATTTCTCCCATAGAGAGATTTTTTGATAACTTATAAAAGTAATATGGGAGATTATACGTTATCGAATACGTTCCACCACCACCAAATATACCTTTTCCCATAGGTTGATGTATTTAAAACGTTAATGACGTTTTTTTAATTAAGGTTTGATATCCCTTTATTTTGACTTACAAGGTTTGTTTTTATAATTTAGGCTATATTGATAGTCTTTTTTCTTTTATTCTTTAATATTTTTCCAATACTAAAACGTTTGATACAGTGTGATATAGAAGTGTTACCTATGTATCTCAACTTAAGCAGAAAATTGTTTTAAGAAAAATGTTTGAAGGTTTTGATAATAATTCCAAAAGCAGATAAAACTGAGTAGGAAAATGAAAGCAAAGACAAAAATGAAGAATGATTGGTTTTTCTTTTGTTATAAATACCTAAAACATCAGTTTTCTTATTAACTAACGCTAAATCATTTTGTTGATTTATCTTAATACCGGAAGTTGTTTGATAATAATTTTGATAATAATAAGGATTTTGATTAACTTTTTTATTAATATAAAAAGCACTTTTAGTGGGTGAGGTAATAATTGGGGAAAGAGTTAAAGTGATTAAACTTTTGGTTGGAGTTGCCTCTTTAGTCGGTGTTGGATTAAGACAAAAGTTATTTTTTTGATTTTTACTTGGTTCTTGGAGACAAAACTCATCGTTCTCAAAACTAACCCGACCAAAACTTTTTCCCTTTTGAGAATTTTTATACTCAAAACTATCTTTTTCTTTTTTTTCAAAATCCAAAAGCCGAACAACATCACCATCATTGTTAAACATTGCCGTTGATAAATCAAAAGCGGCATAACTTTTTGGTTGAATGGTCAAAGAAAACTTTTTAGGCGATGAACCGCCATCTTCAATATCATCGATATACCAATTATTTAAATTAACAATAAAATCATTATCATTGTAAATCTCCACCCACTCATTTTCACCCGTTTGGGGATTGGGATAAACCTCAGAAAGATAGATATTTTGATAAGAGATGGGTGTTGGAATAGGTGTGTTTGTTGGTGATGAATTTTGGGTGGGAAAATTGGTAGGGGACAGGCATACCTGTCCCACACAATTTAAAACTGGGATTTCTGTTGGAGCGGGGGTTGGAGTCAAAGAAGGAGGAATAAATTCTTCAACTAAAATATTATCAAAAATAGCAGAACCATTAACCACAAGAAGTCTAATTTTTGCCGAGTTTATCCCCTCGGGAGGATTTTTTATAAGTTCAACTTTTTGCCATGAAGAAGATGGGGTAGCAACAGGTGTGTCTTCAGTTGAAAACTGACTTCCCGAGGCATCAAAAGATTTATACCAAGCAATTCTTAAAAATGCTTTCTCCGGATATGGTTCTTTTAATTTTATCCAGCCAGATATCTTATATGTTAAAGTAGAAGAAATATCCAAAACTATTTGCTCAACTCCAAATGAACTAGTTTTGTTATTAGTTATTTTAGCCGACCTTGTACCATCAACTGCCTCATCTTCCAAAATATCAAACAAC
>JAPYWZ010000065.1 GCA_028276105.1 Microgenomates group bacterium
AAACCTTATTTTTATATTAATACATAAAATTAAACCAATCTCCCAATCTCCATTAATCTCTATTTATCTCCATAAATCTCCATTTATCTCAATTTATCTCTATCAATCTCTATCAATCTCCATCAATCTCTATCAATCTCCTTTTATCTCTATTTATCTCCATTAATCTCTACAAATCTCTACTTATCTCTATTAATCTCGATTCATCCAATTTCCAACACTACTATTCTCATCTCTTCTTCTTCCTCTTCTTTTTTATAAACCAGTTTTGGTAGAAGTTCTGGTTTTTCAATCCCAAATTTTTTCGTAAACTCCTCAACCGGCAAAAGACTTCCAAAAACCTTTTGATTTAATTTTGGATGATTGTAATGCATCGGTATAATGATTCTTGGTTCAATTTTTTTTACTAATTCATAAGCTTCAGAAGCATCAATTGTATAAAATCCACCAACTGGTACTAAAAAAATATCAACCTCACCCAGTTTTTCTAAAAAATCATCATCGGGAACCAAACCTAAATCTCCACAATGAACAACACTTATTCCTTCAGCTTCAATTTTAAAGATAATATTTTCTCCTCTTTTTGCCCCTTTTTCTTTATCATGATAAGTTTTAAAACCAAAAATTCGAACGCCCATTTTCTCAAACTCCCCCGGCCAGTCAAAAACAGTGGGACTGCCGCCCACCAAATCAACTCGATTATGATCTTGATGCCCGTGAGAAACCGTAATAATCTCTGCTTCAACTTTTGGAAATTTTAAACCAACCATTTGGGGATCATAAGGATCAGTCACTATTTTTGCCGTTTTAGTTTTTATTAAAAAAGAAGCATGACCCAAATATTTTATCTCCATAGTGATTAAAGAATAGCAAATTAACTTTTAATTTTCAATAAAAATATTTTACTCTCCCAATCTCCATTTATTTTTACCAATCTCTACTTATCTCTATTTATCTCCACTTATCTCCATCAATCTCCATTTATCTCCACTTATCTCCATTTATCTCTATTTATCTCTACAAATCTCTATTTATCTCTACTTATCTCTCTTTCATATTCGCATAATTCGCATCATTCGCATATTCATTCGTATTATTCGTATTATTTATCTACATATCTCCTCTTTTATCTTTTCCCTTTGTTCCCTTGGCAACTTTTCAATCTGTCGCAAAAGATTACCCACCGTTGAATCAAAAACAAAGTCAGAAACCGTTTTGGCTGATTGAGTAGCAATTTGGGTTGCTTTTTCCTCCATCACCGACAAAACCTGACCACCAAACTCTTGACCTTTTTGTTTTAGATCCTTAATTGTTTTTTTTCCTTGATTTAAAACCTCATCGATTGAAAAATGATTTTCTTCATTTTTTTTATTTTCCTTTGCTTCTGAAAAAATTTTTGGGGTTTGTTTAATTTTATTGGAAAAATAATAGTTTCCGTATAAAGAAGCACCGATTAAAAAAAGAAGAGAAAAAATTTTTAAATAAAAAAAATTATTTATTTTGTTTTTCTCAAAAAACCCAAGCATAAAAACACCAAACACCAAACTTCTAACATAAAACTTAATAAGATTTTAAAGAAAGCAATTTTAATTTTAACATTTTTTTTAATTTTATGATATAATTACTTCTCAATTCTATAAAAAAAGCGCGCGGAGCCTTTGACCTTCCGTCGCCGACCCCGCCGCGCTTGGGTAAAATTAAAAGCTTTTTTGTTCTTTAACCAGCCCACATTCCTTTGGGTAATTCTTCTTCTTTCTTAAACAATCTTTTTTTCATATTTTTTTCAGTTTTTAACTTTTAATCTGGCCATTAATTTCACGATAACATATCTTATAATATTTGTCAAGAGGTATTTTATATTAAAGCCTTATTATATTTTAGCGCTTAATAATAACCCAATTTTATAAGCAAGAAAAAATTGTCTTTTTTTTATTATTTCTTGTATAAAAAATTATTGTAGTGTTTATATTTTTTAAACAAAATTAGTCTTATAGTATGATATAATTAGATAATGGAGCGCCTTAGATTTTTTTCAAGATTTAGACCTTTGTTAGAGGTAGAAAATGAACAAGAACTTGCCATAATTCGTAACGCTTTAAGTGATTTTTTTGCTGGTTCTTCTTTTTCTTTTGATACTACCTTACGTGATGGTAAATATCAAATAACCAAAATCCCACCTGGCATCGTTATTCAAAAAATTACTTATAATGATACAACTTGGTGGAATGATCCTTTTTTTCAATTTTTATGCTCAAGACTTTCTAACGAAGAACAACTAATTTTACAAGAAGCCGGAAAAGCCGGTAAAATTTTAATGATTAGACGGACAAAACCGGGAGCGGAAGATGAATTTATTCAAGCGGTAAAAAATCATTCCATGCAGTTTCATCAGGGTTTTAGCCCCTATACCGAACTTATATTAACTGGTTATTATAACGGTCATACTTATGTTGAAGAAGAAGAAAAAGCCCAATTAGAAAAAATAAAACAAACCGCTCAAAACGCTATCAAATTCTATTCATTAGTAGAAGAAGATAAAGGATTAAAGGATATAATCGATAAAATAAATCAAGAAAGTAATCGATATGAATTAATTTATTATATTTATTTAGCCCTTGCCGCTTTAAATAGATCTAATAATCGCATGTCATTCTTCTCTATTCTTTTAGGTATAGGTGGTATTCCACTATTAGAAGAAATTAGCAAAACCTGGGGCGATTTTTATTCTCAAGTTACTTCTCAAATGACTGGAGAAATGATTGCTATGATTACCGCTGCCGGCGATAGAATCGCTGAACAATTATTTTCCTTCACAAATAAAGAAAAAATGATTAAGCAGTACCTTGGTTTAATTGGTCAAAGTTTTAAAAATCTTCCCTCCCATTTAAAAAAATTGGCTTTTGATCAAGCAAAAGAATTTTCTATTACTCGTCAAAAAATTCTTCAACGTCTTTTTGTGCTTGGCTTGACAACAACAAGCGCAATAATTCTATCAGGGCTTTCGCAGTATACTAATACTTTGACACCTTATGCTTTAATTCCTGCTTTAAATACTTTTTTGATTACCGCTTATGAGATCTATGAAAGAAGCAAAGCTGTAAAAAATTTATCTGATAATTTATCTGATGAAGAATTTGAACTATTAATAGAAAAAATCCCTAAACCTTTGCAGCCTTTATTTAAAAAACTACCCCGTCAGTACACTGTTGCTTACCTTGATTTTGCTACCAATAATTATGCTTTTGGCGCTCTTGTCGGCTCATTTTTGGCTACTTTTTCCGTCTTTGCTTTACAAAATTTTGAGATTCCAAAAGAAATAATATATGGCTTATCGGGAATGATTTTTGAACCCTTAACTGCTATTGTCTATGGACAATTAAAACAAGAAGATCCTTATGAAAAATTTTGTGAAAATCTACCTTATTAAAAATTTTCCTTTTCAATTTAAATCCTTATTACAATCTAAAATTAAAACTTTTCCTCTTTTTTTGATCCGATCGGCTCATTTTTTAGGGAAAAAGATATTATTTTAGATTGTTTTGATAATTCAAATTAAAATATGTTTTTTAAACTTTTTAATCTCCATCAATCTCTATAAATTTCTACTTATCTCCATTTATCTCAATTTATCTCTATAAATCTCCATTTATCTCTCTTTCATATTCGCATCCTTTACATATTCATTCGTATCATTCGTATCTTTAGTTGTTAGAAGTTTGTCGTTTATTGTATAATATTTTTCTAGCCTGGATAGTTTAGTGGTAAAACAAACCCTTGGTAAGGGTTAGAGCGCGGGTTCGATTCCCGCTCCAGGCTCAAAAATTAAAATTGATTAAAATCAAAAAATTATTTCTTTGTCAAAAAATTAGTAGCATAATAAGAAACAATCGCTGCCGCCACAATCACATTTAAAGATTTGTTTATTCCATACATTGGAATCTCAACGATTTGATGGGCCAATTTTAAAGTCTCCTCTTTTATCCCAAAGCTTTCATTACCAAAAATCAAAGCTAAAGGAAATTGATAATTGGCTTTATTATAAGGAACGGAGTTTTTATGTTGCTCAACGGCAACAACGTGTAACATAGAACGCGGAACGTGGAACGTTTTTTTATTATCTTGTCTATTTTTATAGTTTTTTTCATACGTTACACGTTCTACGTTACACGTTATACTCTCTATTGCTTCTTTTGTCGTTTTTTTGTATTCCCACGGCACTACTTTATAAGTCCCAATCGATGCTTTTTTTAT
>JAPYWZ010000001.1 GCA_028276105.1 Microgenomates group bacterium
GATTATATTGGGATGGTGATTGCTTGAGAATAGTAAGTTTAGTAGGCGGCTGAAAAGCGCGGCCGAATTGAAGAAGAATATACTTCATTGAATGAAAAAGGAGGAATGCATGAAGAATAAAATAATTTCCCTGATTGGATACATTTTGAAGGAGTTGGACATACCGTCACTCACGAGAGCGGCGCTGGCGATGTTGGCGATCTTGTCGTCCATCGCCATTATATGGCAGGTAGTAGCAACTTTGTTGCTACCTCCTGACCTGGAGTATATGAGACCTACCGATCTCGTTTTAAAGGCGAGATGGGCGGGCCTTAGAGAGATACGAAGTTTCGACGCTGCATTCGCAGCGTATGCTACGAATACTTCATCTTCCGCCTTTGCTGGCATTCCATTCCCTGTGATTTTTATCACAAGGGATGGAATAATCTTTAAAGGCCAGCGTTGGCAGGCCCAGGAGGGTTGCATCGTAGGAGTCCTTCTCCCCCCCGCAAAAGATCGACCAGAAGCGGTGAACTTTCTTGGACCAACATGGTTCCTTGCCGTGGAAGGTCCCGCGGGAAGGAATTGGCATGAGACTCTATCAAAATTCGCCAATGCCCTTCATTGCAGAGGGGAAATTACAGAAATGATTATATCACCATAGCCCCTCCCTCCCTTTTTTTTGAGAAGATGGCGTACACACTAACGCTTGTGGGCTTTTAGCCCACTCTGGAGTTTTTCTCCAGACAATGCCCCCCAACGCCATCTTCTCTTTTCCCATAATCATCAATCTTTGGTGATTAGAGGAAAAGAGAAAAAAGTAAAAATTTGACAAAAGAAAATCAAAATAGTATGATAAGAAAACAAATATGCCTCAAAAAAGGGTTTATCACAATTTATCAACGAAGAAATTTAGAGAAATCGCTTTGGTGAGAAAAGAGGTTTTGCTTTCTAAATATCAAAATTTAGTTCTTTACACTGGCAAACACACCGGTCGCTCTCCCAATGATAAATTTATTGTCAAAACAAAAAACGTTGTCTCAATCATCGATTGGGGAAAAATCAACCAACCCCTTTCTCCCCTCTATTTTAACCGGCTTTATCAAAAGATGAAAGATTTTTTTGCCAGTCAAAAGGAGTATTTTATCGTTGACTGTTTGGCTTGCGCTTTACCAAAATATGCCTTAAAAGTAAGAGTTTACTGCGAGCATGCCTATCAAGCCCTTTTTGTCAGCCATCTTTTTAGAAAAGTGAAAAAAACCGATCTTAAAAACTTTAAACCAGATCTGACTTTATACGTTGCTCCTTCAGTTTATGCTGATCCGGCTTTGGATGGGGTAAATTCTGAAACATTTATTGTTTTAAACTTTGAAAAAAATATCGTTTTAATTGGTGCCACAAAATATTTAGGGGAAATAAAAAAAGCAGTTTTTAGCTATCTTAACTTTCTTCTTCCAAAAAAAAGGGTTTTGCCGATGCATTGTGCTGCCAATGTTGATAAAAAAGGAAAAAATACAGCTTTGTTTTTTGGGCTTTCGGGAACTGGTAAAACCACTCTTTCTTCCGACCCCGCCCGTCGTCTTATTGGTGATGATGAGCATGGTTGGAGCAAAGAGGGAGTGTTTAATTTTGAGGGTGGCTGTTATGCTAAGTGTATCCGTTTGAAAAAAGAAGCCGAGCCTCAGATTTGGGAAGCCGTCCATCAAAAAGAAACAATTTTGGAAAATGTCGTTTTAAAAGATGATTTGGACTTTGATTTTGAAAGTGAAAAATACACCGAAAACACAAGAGCCGCCTATCCTTTAAAGTTTATTAAAAACGCGGTTTTAAAAGGGGTGGGACCTCATCCTTCTTATATTATTTTTTTGACTGCCGATGCCTTTGGTGTTTTGCCACCGGTGGCCAAACTTGATATTTATCAGGCTCTTTATCACTTTTTATCTGGTTACACCTCAAAATTAGCCGGCACAGAACAAGGAGTAGTTGAACCAAAACCGGTTTTTTCGGCTTTTTTTGGGGCGCCATTTATGCCATTAAAGCCTAAGGTTTATTTGACGCTTTTTTACCACTATTTAAAAAAATACCAAACAAAAGTTTATTTGGTGAATACCGGTTGGATAGGTGGTGGTTTTGGTGTGGGTCATCGGATTGCTATTTTGGATACGAGAAATATTGTCAAAGCCATTCTTGAGGGAAAAGTTGACAAAACTGAGTGTTTTTATCATCCAATTTTTAACCTTAATATCCCCAAAAATATTGCCGGTGTTAACAGTAATCTTTTGGATCCTTCTTTTTCTTGGACAAACAAAAAGCAGTATCAAAAAGAGGCCAAAAAATTAGCCGCTCTTTTTGTTGAGAATATCAAAAAATACGCTGATATTCCCAAGGAAGTTATCAGTTCTGGTCCAAAAATTTAATCGATGAAAATCTCAACTTTGGCAAAAAACATTGCCCCATCAGTCACTTTATCAATTACCGCCAAAGCCAAAGAGATGAAAAAACAAGGTGTTGATGTTGTTTCTTTTGCTGCTGGTGAGCCAGATTTTGACACACCGCTTTTTATTAAAGAAGCAGCCAAAAAAGCGATTGATGAGGGATTTACTAAATATACGGCCACCTCAGGCATTTTAGAACTTAAAGAAGCAATTGTTAAAAAACTTTTTGAGGAAAACAATCTAAAATATACTCCCAAAGAAATTTTAGTGACCAATGGCGCCAAACAAGCGCTTTTTAATATTATTATGACTTTGGTTGATAAAGACGATGAGGTAATTGTCCCAGTCCCCTATTGGGTGTCGTATGTTGAAATGATAAAAATGGCCCAAGGCAAACCAGTTTTTTTAAAAACAAAAGACTTTATTATTGATTCTGATTTGCTTGAAAAAACAATTACCAAAAAGACCAAGCTTTTGATTTTAAACTCCCCCAACAATCCCACCGGCGCTGTTTACGACGAGAAGATTTTGGAAAAAATTGCCAAAATCTGTGTTAAGCATAATCTTTTGGTTATTTCCGATGAGATTTATGAAAAGTTGGTTTATGATAAAAAACATGTCAGTATCGCCTCATTAAGTGAAAAGATAAAAAACTTAACTGTCGTTATCAATGGCGTTTCTAAGACTTATGCGATGACTGGTTGGCGGATTGGTTATGCCGCTGGTCCTGAAGAGGTGATAAAAGCAGCCACCAAAATTCAAGATCACTCAACTTCCAATCCTTCATCAATCAGTCAAAAAGCGGCTTTGGCCGCTTTAACTTTAGAGCAAAGTACAGTTGCAAAGATGGTTTTGGAGTATAAAAAAAGACGGGATTTTATGATGAGTGGTCTTTCTTTAATCAAAAATATTTATCCTTTTTATCCCCATGGAGCTTTTTATGTTTTTGTTAATGTTAAAAAACTTTATCAAAAAGGGATAAAAAACTCGGTTGATTTTTGCCAAAGACTTTTGGATGAGGCTTACGTAGCCGCTATTCCCGGAGTTGCTTTTGGTGATGATTCATATATTCGCTTAAGTTTTGCCACTGACATTCAAAGTATTAAAAAAGGTTTAGAAAGATTAAAAAATTTTTGCGAGAGGATTGGAAATTAACCGCGTTTGTTTAGTTTTTTTCTTAGTTTTTTGGCATAATAACCAATTATTTTCCCCTCCTTATTATTCCAAATATCAGCAAATCTAGTGATTTTTTTTCCTTTTTTGATTCTTTGCTTTTTTGGTAATTAACGACTTTTGTCACTATTTTTTTACCTCTTTTTAATAAGAAATACTCTTTATTGTAAATAACTCGATTAATATAGTCAGAAATATTATTGCGAAAGTCAGAAATGTTAATAATGTTGGTCATAAGATATGTGATAGTACAAATTGTCATTTTGTCAATATGTCCATTAAAGTATTTTTACCATCTTTTTGCGATCGTGTCAGATAGGTAAATTTTAGATAATTTTTAACGTTTAATGTTGAGTGGTTAACGTTTTTCCGATGTTAGCGAATCCTCAAAATTGGAGGGTGATTTATTTAATTTTTTTAATTAATAAACCTTATTAATTATCTCCCCTTTTAAAAATCCTTGAATATTTTTAATCGTTGTTGCCAAAATTCGAAATAAAGCTTCTTTAGTATTAAACGCATTGTGGGGGGTAATAATCACATTGGGATGATTAACTAAAATATGGTCTAAAACTAGAGTTTTTAAATCAGTTGTTTTTTGATAACCTTCGGTTAAAATCTCAATTTCCTCCATTAGTTCTTTTTCCCCTTCCAAAACATCCAAAGCCACTCCCGCCAAAATCCCCTCTTTTAATCCCAAAACCAAAGCCTCAGTCTCAACCAACCCACCTCTTGCCGTATTGACTAAAAAAGCGCCTTTTTTGATTTTTTTGATATTGTTTTTGTTTATAATATGTTTGGTTTCGTCGGTTAAAGGTAGATGTAAAGAAATAACATCAGATAGTGCTAAAACCTCATCTAAACTTTTATAAGAAAAGCCAAGGGCTTTTGCTAAAGTCTCATCTTTTGTTCTTGTATAAACTAAAACATTCATTCCAAAACCATGAGCAATTTTTACCACTTCTTTACCAATTTTTCCCAAACCCAAAATTCCCAAAGTTTTGCCAAAAAGATCCACCCCTCTTATTTTTTCATGATTAAAATCAAAGTTTTTTGCTTGGTTAATTGATTGATAGATTTTTCGCGTCAAAGTTAATATTAAAGCAAAAGTGTGTTCGGCAACGGTGCGTGAGCCGTATTCGGGGACGTTACAGACAGTAATATTTTTTTGATGACAAAAAGAAACATCGATATGATCAAAGCCGGTTGAGCGGGTAGCAATTAGTTTTAAGTTTGGTAGTTTTTCAATAATCCCTTTGGAAAAATTTGAGTAAATAAAACAAGAGGCAATTTCGGTATCGGCAAACTCAGAAACATTTTCTTCAGTTAATGGTTTTTCAACTAATAAAGCTTCTGGAAAATTTCTTTTTAACTCCTCTTTTTCCCAAGAGGCCACTTCAAAAAAAACAATTTTTGGCATATTTTTTTTAAATAAACTAATAATCTTTTAAACTAACTTCTTCAAGAAAGTTTTTGATTTCTTTTTCATTTTTTTCAAAGCCAGGAAGATATTCTACCTCTTCAGAATAATCAATATCATCAAAATAACTTAATTGACTTCGAAAAAGTTTTTCATTAAACTCATTTTTAAAAATTAAACGCGTTTTTTCAATAAGCTCTTTTAGCGAATTTTTTTTTAAAATAAAATAAAGATCAACATAATCCTTCCATTTAGCTCGTTTTCCTAGCGCGAAAGACTTCATCGCTCCTAAGGTTAAAAGATTAGGTAGGGAAATAATTTTATTAAAGAAGTATTGATGATCAATTTTAAACGGATAATAGAAAAAAGTGAGTTTTACCTTCTCTACTAAGATTGTTAACTCCCCTTCTCCTTGAGAAAAGGTATGTTCAATTGGATAATCTTTCAAAATTTTTGTTCTTATTCTTAATGGGTTAAAGTTTTTTTCAGTAAACAAATCAAAATCAATCGATCGACGATGGCCTAAATGTAAAGCAATGGCTGTCCCCCCAACTAAATAAAAATCTGAAGAAAATTTTTTTATTAGTGGTAAAAGTTTTTTTTGATTAGTGGTTAGAATATTATCAAACATTTTCTTTAAAATATCGGGAAAAATATGATTTAATTGCTGGTAAATAGTTGTTTCTTTTATTTTTTAATGTCTTAAAAAAAAGGGTGGCGGTTTCTTTTTTCCCTTTGATTTTAATAAACTTCTGCACGTCTTCCCAATCGCCATAATTTAAAATATGTTCTAAAACCGATTCTTCAGAAAGTTTTTTTACGTCTTTAACATACCAAGCAAGATGGGGTTTTTTTATAATTATCTGGTTGACGTTTTTCATAATGATATTATAATAAATCTTACTATGAAACTTGTTGATAAAAAAATTAGTCTTTTAAAGTTAAAACAAATGGCCAAAAAAATGTATGGTGATTTGGTAAAAGCAGTGGTGGATATTGAAAAAGAAATTATGGTGGTTGATGGAGAGATGCATGCTGATGAAGAGCAATTTCTTTTGACAAAAGGGTCAAAACAAGAAAATCTTTGGGGGATAAATCTTTATCCCGATCTTTTTGATAAAAACTTTATTGAGTTTGACTCAGTTATTAATCTTCGGCCAAGACTCAATAATTTTTCTCGTTTTGTTGAAGATGAAAAAATAAGAAAAAAAATTGTTGAAATTGTTAATAAATTGGTTGAAAAATGAGTTTTTTAAACGATAAGTTTTTAGAAAAATGGTTTCAACTATCTTCAATTGAGCAAATGGCCAATATTGGGGCTGAGGTTGGCCGGGCTATTAATTGGAAAAAAAAGGGAGAAAAGAATTTAAGCTTAAATGCTTTGTTTAGGGCTTTGGATTTAATCGATGCTTCTGTTGTTGATAAAAAAAACAAAAACCGTCTAAAAGAATTTTTGCGAACAAGAGAAATCTTAGTTGACTATTTTGTTGGAAAAAATGTTTATCAAACTTCTGAATCTCAATTGGAAAAGTATTTTTACTATTTTAATTTCGCGGCTAATAATATAAAATTTTTGTGTTGACATTTTTTAAAAAACAATTATTCCCAGTAGAAAAATATTAAAAAAATATAAAAATAAATTAAAAATTATGAAAAAAATATGAAAAAAAATCGTCTTAACAATGAGGAAATCCAAATATTAAACGAGATTGAAGCGGGAAAATATAAAACAGTAAAAAATATAAAAAGAGAGATAAAAAAAGCCAAAGAAGCGGCAAAAAATACCCTTTTAAAAACAAAAAATATTAATATTAGAATTTCTTTAAAAGATCTTCAAAAGATTAAAGCCAAAGCCGCGGAAAATAATCTTCCTTATCAAACACTGATTTCATCTCTTATTCGTCAATATATTCAAGGAAAGATTCAGATTGTTTTATAGTCAAAAAAAGAAGTACTTTATTGTTAAAATTAATTTATGAAACGAGTTTTTGTTTTTATTTTAATTTTTCTTTTTGTTTTTGTCTTTATTGGAAAGAGTAACAGTCAAAATTTGAATGAATTGATTTATCAACAAACACAAAAAGAAATCGACTTTTTAAACAAAAAGTTGAGTGAAAAAACGGTTGATTTGCAAAAAGTTAAAGAACAAATCGCCTCAATTAAACAAAGAATAAAAATAGCTGAAGAAGATATTGTTAAAAAAGAAGTTGAGGTAAAAAAAGGCGAAGAAGCCTTAAGCTTCCAAAAAAATCTTTTAAATGAAAGAGCCAGGTCCTATTACAAAAATCTTTCCAAGGCCTCGTTTTCTTTAATTAATCTTTTGGTAGCCAAAAATCTTTCCTCGTCTTTAGAAAACTTTTTCTATCAAAAATCAGTCGTTGATGAGGATAAAAACACCATTATCAAAATCGTTTTGTATATCAAAAATCTTGAGGAAAAAAAGAAAAGTTTAGAGGAAGAAAAACAACAGATGTTGTCGTTAAATCAACAGTTAGATGCACTTTCTCAAAAATTAGGCGAAGAAATCAGCCAAATCCAAACCAAAATCGCCCAACTAACGGCTAAACAGCAAGAATTAATTGCTAAAAAGTTTGCCAGTATCTATATTCCTCGTTCAGCCGCCATTAGTTATAGTTGTAAACCTGATTTTGATCCGCGGAATGGAGATTTTCGTGATTCTGGTTTTTCACCCCGTTTTGGTTTTTTTACTTTTGGTGTGCCAAATCGAGTGGGGTTAAATCAATGGGGAGCGTATGGTCGAGCTAAAGCTGGTCAAAATGAAGAAGAAATTTTGCGTGCTTATTACAATTTCGATAGTATCGAAACCGTGGATACTAATATAAAAATAAAGGTTGAAGGATATGGAGAGTTTTCTCTAGAAGATTATGTTAAAAGAATTTATGAGGTGCCAGAAAGCTGGGGAGGTGATGGTTTTTCTGCTTTAAAAGCTCAAGCGATTGCCGCCCGCTCCTATGCTTTAGCTTATACTAATAATGGGGAAAGAAGTATTTGCGCAACCGAAAAAAGTTGTCAAGTCTTTAAACCCGAGCCCAAAGGTGGTTTTTGGGAACAAGCGGTTAATGAGACTTCGGGAAAAGTAATGAAAAAAGATGGACAAATTATTAAAGCTTGGTACTCCTCAACTCATGGTGGTTATGTTTTTTCCTCTTCTGATGTTGGTTGGTTGGCAACCTCTTGGACAAAAAATAGCCGCGACACTACCGGCGATATTAGTAGTTTTTCTGATCTTTTTACTAAAGCTTATGATAAAGATTCGCCGATTTTTTATTGCAACTGGGGCTCAAGGGAGAGATACAATAAAACTGCTTGGCTTAAATCAGAAGAGGTGGCTGATATTGTCAACACTATTCTTTTAGCCCGGACTGATTCCTCAACCTCTTCTCATCTTTATCAAGTTGATGCCGGTGGTGATGTTTGGAATGAAGAAAAAGTTAAAGAAGAGTTAAGAAAAAGAGGGATTACTCCTTTTAATCGAATAAACAATGTTTCCTTAATAGCTGATTTTTCTTATGGAAAAACAATCTCTGTTTCTTTTTCTGGAGATGGCGGTAGTGTTTCTTTTGACGGCAAAGAGTTTAAAGACTGGTTTAATGCTCGAGCGCCAGCTGATATTCAAATTAGAGGACCACTTTATGATGTAGTAATTAAATAATTATAATAAAGACTCTTTAATCAATTAATTATTTTTTTTATTTTTTTCATCGAATGAATTTTATATGATTTTTACCTTATTTTCATTTTTTAGTATCGCTTATTTTTTTACTTTTTTGGGGTTATTTTTTGATTTTATTCCTTCGATAACGTTATTTTTTTTGTTTAGTTTGATTTATATTTTTATTTTTAAAAAAAATATTTTTCTTCCAAAAAAACTTAGTCTTTTCTATCTTTTATTTTTTATCTTCTCATCATTAACTTTATTTTTTTCATATGAGAAAAATCTTGTTTTTAAAAATTTAGTAGTGATTTATCTTTGTTTTTTTTATTTTCTATTTTCAATAAATTTTTCTCAAGAAATAAAAAAAATTTTAAATTTACTGATAATTATCTTGCCTTTTGTTTCAATTGTTATTTATTTTTTAGCAACCATTTATAAATGGTCATTTTTAAAAGAACCAACATCGTTAATCTATAATGGTTATGATCATAATCTTTTTGCTGATTTTTTATTGCTTCCTCTTATTTTTTCTTTTTATAAAATTTTTTTAGAAAACAAAAATATCTATTGGGTTTTTATAATATTTATTTTTCCTTTTTTTTTAAGATTTTTAGCAAGAGGTGCTTTTTTAGCTTTGTTTATAATTCTTTTAATTTTTATCAAAAAATATAAACAAAATAAAATTAATTTTTTATTATCGGTTTTTTTATCATTTATTCTTTTTTTTGCGATTATTTTTTTTAATGATTTTGGTAAAAAAATAATTCTTAATCGAATTAGCTTTTTAAAAATTAACCCATCAAAAACATTTTTTTCTAAAAGACCAAATTATTATCTTAAAAGTTTAAAAATCTTTATCAATTATCCGTTTGGTATTGGACCAGAAAATCTTTATTTTCATACTGTTAAAAACCAATTTAATTTTGAGGAAGGGATTACTACTAGTCACAATTTTTTTATAGATCTTTTGGTAGAAAACGGTTTTGGTGCTTTTATTTCTTTTTTAATTTTTTTGATTTTAATTTTATTGAATTCTCAAAAAAATGTTTATTATTATTTGTTTTTAGGATTAAATTTTGTTTTTTTAACTGACTTTTTTCATAGAATTCCGTTTTTTTTAATTTTTTATTTTATGCTAATTGGTTTATTTTTTAAAAAAGAATCGGATGAGTTTTATCTGGGAAATATTTATTTAAAACTCATAAGCTTGGTTGTTTTTTTACTTTTTGTTATTGTTTTTTTAGGACAATTATTTTTTTCAATAAAAAATTATCATTTAGCAATCAAAATTAACCCATTTAATTGGCGATATTACTATCCAGTTTTGGTAGAAAAAAAAGATAAAATTAATAAAGAAGCTTTTAACAATTATTTACTCCAGTTTGAAAAAATTTTTCCCAATAGTCATATTTTTAATAATCTTAAAGCCAAAATTTATCGAGATTTAAAAGATGATCAAAAAGCAATTTATTATCAAGAAAAAGCTTTTACTGAGGCACCAATGCTTTTTGAATCAAGAAGAAATGACTATATGGAAAATGTTTTTAATCTTTATGGTGAGGAAAAAGGAAAAATTTATAGCGCTCAATTTATTAAAAACTTTATAAAAACTGCCAAAATCCCAAAAGAAAGTTTTTTATATCAAGTAATTATTGATCATTGTAGAGATTATAAATTGGAGTGTTTTTAAGAATTTTTTTATATATATTTTTTATTTGTTTTGACATTTTCAACCAATCAAATTTATTTTTAGTTTTTTTTCTTAATAAATAATTAAATTTTATTTTATCTTTATTTGAATTCAAAACAAAAAGCATTTTTTGAGCTAATTGTACTTTGTCTTCAGCAAATAAACCAATATCTTTCACAATTTCTTTAAAAACCGGAATATCACTACAAATAATTGGTGTTTTTGTTTTTAGCGCCTCAACCAAAGGTAAACCAAAACCTTCACATAAGGAAAAATAGATCAGGGCCAAAGCGCCGTTGTAAAGATAGTTTAATTCTTTATCAGAAACATATTCTAAAATCCGAATATTTTTTTCTTCTTTCAGTTTTAATTTATTTGGGCCAGCAAAAACTAGAAGCGTTTTGGGGTATTTTTCTAAGATTTTTTTAAAAGCTTCTATAATTTCTTTTGGTTTTTTTCTTGGCTCAATGTTGCCAACAACAAGAAAATAATTATCGCTAATATTAAATTTCTCTTTTAAAAATTTTTTGACTTTGTTTTTATTTTTGATGTATTTAAATATCGGATCAGCCGCCTCATAAGTAACAACGATTTTTTTCTCATTTAAAAATGGATAGTATTTTAAAAGCATATTTTTGACAAATTTTGAAGGAACAATAATGGCATCGGATTTTTTTAATGATGAGTTAAAAAAAAGATCAAAAGCAGTCTTTGATTTTGCAGAAAATTTTTCTGGATATGTTTTAAAACAAACATCATGCACAGTATTAACAATAGGGATAGTTTTTTTGAAAGGAGCAAAGTTTTGTACATGGATTAAATCGGGTTTAAATTTTTTTATCGCTTGATTAAAGCCAAAAAATATCCGATAAAGACCGTTTTTAAATTTTGGAGTAAAAACGGTAAATTTTTGAAATTCTTTTGAAAGTTTTTCTTTGGGAAGATTAGAATAAAGAATAATATTTTTGGGATTGATAAATTTAGCCAAACTTAAAGCTAAATTTTTCCAATATCTTTCATTACCTGTTTCTTTTTGCCCAAGCATATGCGCGTCAAGAAGTATTTTCATTTGATAAAATTTAGCTATGAGAAAAAAAACTAATAATTTTTTCCTAAATTTATTTTTATTATCTGTCTTTTTTTTTAAGATACCAAATTTCTATATTTTACCTTTTTTAAAAATAAGTTTCTTAACAAGCCAAGCACTATCACGTCTCATTTTACTTTTTCTATTTTTTAAAATTTATTTTTTTAATCGCAAAATTTTTGACGAATTAAAAAATAAGACAATTTTTTGGTTAATAGTTTTTTTCTTTATTATTCAATCAATTTCAATTATTCCAGCTATTAATATACCTAATTTTTGGGCAAGATATAAAGATATAGTTATCGCTCTTACTTCTTTTTTTGTTTTTTACTTTTATAAAAAAGAACATAAAAAAATCATTAATATTTTTTTATTATCGGTTTTTATCAATGCTATCTATCAATTTTTATTAATCTACTCAGGTAATATTAAAGAATTATTGTCAACAATAATTTATCAAAAACACTTTGATTTAGTTTTAGCTAAATTAGAAAATCAAGGAAGATTATATATTGATAGTTATGACGAAATTCTTATTCCCTTTCTTTTTTTAAAAAATAATTTAAGTTGGTTAATTAAAATATTTTTATTAAGTTTAATATTTTTCTTTTCTTATGTGTCAAATATAAGATCAAGAATCTTAATGGTTTTTGTTTCATTTTTTTTGTCTTTATTTTTTATAAAAAAGATAAAGTTTGAAAAAATTTTTGCTGTTTTTTTTGTTTTTTTAATTATTGGTTTTTTAGCCAGTCGGTTTTCTTTCTATTTTTTTAAAGAATCCTTTATTGATAGAATATTTTTTGCTGAGGAATCAACCGATATTAAACCAATAAATTTTAGAAAAAATCAATTTTTTAAGTCGTTTGAAGTAGGAAGAGTTAGTTTTTTTGGAGCCGGTTTGGGTAATTATTATGATAATTTAAGCAATCAAGAAAAATTTGGCAACTCATTATTATCACGACTTGATGTTTTAAATCAAGGAGTACAAGAATATGTTCATAATATTTTCGGGTTAATTATTTCTGAATCTGGATATATATCTTTTTTTGTTTTTCTATTAATTTTACTTTTCTTTATAAAAGATGACTTTAAAATTTTATTAGGTAAAAATAATTATCAAAAAGCAATTATTATTTCATTTTGGAGTCTTTTTTCTTATGGATTGTTTAATCCGATTGTTCCTGGTAGTTATCAATTTTTATTTTGGGGTTTAAGAGGACTTTTATTATGAATTTAAAAAATAAAAAAATACTCATTACCGGTGTTAGTTTTATTGGTTTTCATTTAATAAGAAAACTTATTGATTTAGGTGTATCTCATATCCGCGTTGTTAATCTTACTAATAAAAATAAAAAAATTTTAATTAAAAATTTCAAAGATATTGAATTTTATGCTTATGATTTAAGAGATATAGAAAAAGCAAGAAAAAGTGTTAAAAAAATAGATATTGTTTTTCATTTGGCAGCTGATCATGGAGGAAGAGGATATGTTGCTTTAAAACAATCAAATACGGCTACTAATTTTATTCTTGATGGTTTGGTATTTAAAGCATGTTTGGAAAATAAAGTTGAAAAAATCTTTTATGCCTCATCGGGTTGTGTTTATCCAAATTTTCTTCAAAAAGAAAAAAATAAAAAAATCTATTTAAAAGAAACCGATGTAAAACCGCCTTATGATGCTGATAATCTTTATGGTTGGGCAAAGCTTATGGGAGAACTAACTTTAAAACAGTATTATAAAGATTATGGTTTAAAATCAGCTATCGGTCGATTTTTTACTGTCTATGGTCCGTATGCTAAAGAGTCTCACGCTGTTATGGCAACAATTGCTAAAGCTTTTATAAAACAAGATCCTTTTGAAGTCTGGGGTGATGGAGAGCAAATAAGAAACTGGACGTATGTTGAAGATATTGTTGATGGGATTATAAAAATTGTTGAAAAAGTTGATGATGCAACACCGGTTAATTTAGGAACAGAAGAAAGAATAAAAGTTATTGATATGGTAAATTTAGTTTTTAAATATACTGGGTTTTATCCAAAAAAAATAAAATTTATACCAATGCCAACTGGTCCTATAAATAGGGTAGCAGATATTTCTTTAGCCAAAAAACTTTTAAATTGGCAACCAAAATATGACTTTAAAACTGGATTAAAAAAAACAATTGAATGGTACTTTGAAAATAAAAACAAAGATTTTATTAAAAAAAATTTAAAAAAAATTCTTATATGAAATTTTGGGGGAAATTTTTAATTTTAAAAACGAAAATTACCGCATGTGATTATCAATGGATAATAGAAGAGATAATTAAAAATTTAAACAAAAAAATTATTGTTGCTCCAGTTGCCTCTCATCCGGTAACCCTTGCTTATTTTAAAAAAGATTATCAAAAAGTTTTAGATAGTATTGATTATGTTTTACCCGATAGTCAGTGGGTTAGATGGAGTTTAGATTGGCTTTATAAAATAAAACTTCCTGATCGTATTTATGGCTCTAATTTATTTTTAAAATTATGCCAAAATGCAGAAAAAAGAAACATAAAAGTTGCTTTAATTGGAAATAATCTTGAAAAACTTAAACAAAAATTAAAAAATTTATTTCCTAATTTAAAAATTAGTCTTTTGATTGAGCTTGAGAATAAAGTTATCGATGAAAAATTAACAAAAAAAATTAATAAAAAAATTAAAAAATTAAAAAAAACAATCATTTTTATTGGAATTGGTAGCCCCAAACAACATCAATTAGCTTTGAAATTAGATGTTAATTCACCAATTATATGTGTTGGAGCGGCTTTTGATTTTATATCTGGAACAAAAAAACAAGCGCCAAAATGGATGGGGGATTTAGGATTGGAGTGGTTTTTTAGGTTGACAAATGAACCAAATCTTTGGAAAAGATATTTAATTTATGGACCTTTATTTTTGTTTTTTTTAATTATTTTAAAATTGCGTTGGAGGAAAATTTAGAAGATCATTTTTTATAATTTCTCCTTTTTTAGTTAAATTAAAATTTTCATCCATTAGACTTAACTCTCCTTCATAAGGATCTAAAGTGTAAGCAGTATAAGAGAATTTGTTTTTGTTAATATTTTCTAAAACTTTTTTTATAAAAGTTATGTCTTCCTCCGACCCAAAGTCTTTTTCCCAAACCCCACCAAATTCACCAATTAAAATTGGAAACATATTATTTTTTTGCCAAGGAAATGAGTTATTTTCAAAATTATTTAATATTTTTAAAAGACTTTTTTTATCGTTCGCAGGATAAAAATGATAAGAAAGAATAATATTTTTTATTGAAATTAAATCTTTTAAATTATCAAAATTAGACCCCCAATCAATACCGTTGATAATAGTGATTGTTTTTGGATTATATTTTTTTATTTCGATATTAATTGATTGAATTAACTTTAAATATTCTTGCCAAGAAATATCATGGGGCTCCGCCCAAATCCCGTATAAAATATGTTTTTTATCTTTATATCTTTTAGCTAAGAAACCAATCATTTTTGGAAATTCATTAACATATACTGTTGGATTGTTTATTTTTCCATCAACTGTTGGTGTAAGATAAAGATAGATTTTGTCTTCTTCAGTTTTATCAACCAATTTATCGATTAAAACTAGTTTTTCTTTATAATTTATAGGCGTGATAAAAGCACCGATTAAATTTATTCCCCATTTTTTTACCATTTCGTATCTTTTCCAAAAAGTTTTTTCATCATAACTGTTATAACCAAAAAATTGGGTGGTGACTCCTTTTAAAACAACTTCTTTTTTTGTCTTCTCCTCTTTTATTTTATTTTTGTCAACAAATAAAGAAGGAAGTAATTCTTTTTTTACATTTTTTTTAATAACTTTTTTATCTTCAAAAGCTTTAAAAAAATAAAAATAAAAAATGGCAATTAAAAACAAAAGAAAAATATTAATGAAAAACAATACAATAGCTTGTTTATTTTTAAAAAGAAACATGTCTTTATTCAAGCTTAGTAATTACAAAATCCTGAAATTGAAAGTTTTGAGTGGCAAGGTTAATAGTTTTTCCCGGAGCAATAATTTGCTCTTCAGCAAAAACAAATTGATTGTCTTTAATCTGACCTTTAAGTTTGAGTTTGATTATTATCTGCTGTCTTGTTTGAAAAAAACTTTGAGGAATAATAGATTTGTAAGGGACTAAAACGTTAGCTTCATCAGTTGTTTGTTTTTCTAAAACTTCAGCCACGTTTTCCTGTCCGTCAAAATATTGATCACCAATTTTAATCGCCTCATACTCCCAAGGATATGCAAAAGATTTTAAGACATAAATAGTTTTTTCTTGGTATTTTTCTTTAATTGGTTTTTCCGAAAGCTCAATAATTGTCCCAGAAAATTGAACCTTTGGAAACTCAAAATCAACTGGGGCGCCAACGCCAATGGCTGAGCGTTTAAAATTATATTTTCCTGATCCCATTTTTGAGACTTTTAATTTCATCAAAAGATAAACATCATATTGATTAGAAATATAAGTTGGGTAATATCTTACTGATAAAATTTCTGCAATTGGCCTACCAGTTAAATCAAGTTCTTGATCGCCTTTTTTAAAGTTTTTGACAAACCAAATCGATGGTTTTTGGGTTGAAGCCCACCAAAGACCTTGACCGACTTTTACTTTAGCATAAACATAGGTTGGTTTGGCGATAAAAAGTTTATAAAAAGAAACCAAAGCAACAAAAGCAATACAGGCAAAAAATATAGAAAGAAAGTAGTTGTCGATGAGAAAGTGAATGATTTTTTTAGACATTTTAAAAATTTTAAATTTTAAATTTTAAATTTTTAAACGAATTTTAAAACAAAAAATACAAAACATCTTTTAAATTTAACTAACAAATTTTATTATACTATATTTATGATTTATGACTTAGAAGAAAGGGTGGAAGACTTTGGAGAAAACATTATTGATTTAGCAAAAAAAGTAAAAGTTACTCCAATAACAAAACCGATTATTGAACAATTAGTTGCTTCTGGTTGTAGTATTGGCGCCAATTACTTTGAAGCCAATGGGGCCTCAAATAAAAAAGATTTTCTAAACAAAATCTATATCGCCAAAAAAGAAGCAAAAGAAACCCAACATTGGTTACGGATGATTGCTAAAGCAGAACCAACGATAAAAGAAGAAGCAAAAAAATTATGGAAAGAAGCCTTTGAATTGACAAAAATTCTTTCAACAATAATTATTTCTTCTAAAAAAGGCAGTAAATAATTTTTAATGTTTTTATAATGTTTTATAATTAAAAATTTGTTTTAAAATTTAGCCTTTAAAATTTAAAATTATTCAATGTTTGAAAGATTATTGGCTTTATTTTTGTTAATCCTTTTTTCTCCAGTATTTTTTATTTTATATGTTTTTATAAAACTTACCTCCCAAGGCCCCTTTTTATTTAAACAACTTCGTACTGGAAAAAATAAAAAGCCGTTTTGGATTTATAAGATAAGAACAATGGTGAAAGATGCAGAAAGTTTAAAAGAAAAAATAAAACATCTAAACCAAGCCGATGGCCCGGTATTTAAAGTTTATGATGATCCACGCTTTACAAAAATAGGCCGATTTTTGGCAAAAATTGGCATTGATGAACTACCGCAGTTGATAAATATTGTAAAAGGGCAGATGTGTTTTGTTGGCCCAAGACCACTCCCCTTAGATGAAGCCAAAAAAATTCCAAAAAAATATAAGAAGCGATTTTCGGTTTTGCCTGGTATTTTTTCCTCTTGGGTAGCTTATGGTGCTTTTCATAATGATTTTAAAAAATGGATGGAGTTGGATTTAAAGGATGTTGAAAACAAAAGTTTTTGGTATGATTTAAAAGTTATGTTTCGATCGTTGGGTTTTGTTTTAAAATTGGTAATAAGAAGTGTAAAAAGTGATATAAACGTGTAAACATTATTCAAAACTTTAAATTTTAAATTTTAAATTTTTAAACGAATTTCTAAATTTTAAAACTATTTTTTTTAAATTAAAATTAGTTTTATCGTTTTAAAATTTGTTTTAAAATTAAACCCTCCGAATCGGAGGGTAGTAATTTTTTTATATGTACCAAATCCAAAAAGGCTTAATCATCCAAAAAATAGACAAAGAAACAGTGATTTTTGATGCTGAGGAATCAGTACTTTATACTTTAAACGCAACCGCCGCTGAGATTTTTCGCCTTATAAAAAAAGGTTTAGAAGAAGATAAAATTATTGAGAAAATAGTAAAAAAATATGATGTGAGAAAAGAAAAAGTGGAAAAAGATGTGAGAGAATTGGTTGAAGAATTAAAGAAAAGGAAAATAATTAATTTAAAAACAAAATAATAAAACCCAAATTATTTAAAAAATAAAAACTTCTATGTATTTTGAAATTAATTTTTATTTGGATGAGTTTTTAATCACTTTAAATATAAATAATAAAAATGTTTATAAAAGATTAAGCAACTTTTTTTCTTCTAAAAAAAACAATTTTTCTTATAAAAAAAAATTGAAAATATTTATTGATTGTAATTTAAAAAAATGCAAAATTTATACTAAAAAAATAACAAAATTTATTGTTTTAAATAAAAAAAATAAGAAAAATTTAACTAACATGATATTATGGGTAATAATTTACTTTGTTCAAGATTTTTTAGCGCCTTATGGATATTTATTTATTCATGCCTCTTCATTTTTTTATAAAAAAGACGGATATTTGTTTATTGGACCACCTGGTTCAGGAAAGTCAACGATAATTAGTAATCTTCCCCATTCTAATTTATTAAGTAATGATATTGCTATTATCAAAAGAAAAAAAGGCGGTTTTTTTATCCAAACTAATTTTTTTGAAAAAAATAAGTTGAAAATAAAAAAAATAAATTTAGTAAATTTAAAAAAAATATTTTTTATAAAAAAATCTAAAGTTTTGAAAGCCAAACAAATCAGCAAAAAATTAGCCTTTATTAAATTGGTAAAAAATATTTGTTCCGTAAC
>JAPYWZ010000066.1 GCA_028276105.1 Microgenomates group bacterium
GGTGGGGGTGGGTTGGGTAGGATTTGGTTGAGGAGTTGGTGAAGATTCAGAATCGAGTGTTGGGGTTACTTTTAAATTTATATTATTAGTATCTTTTTTGGGATCTAAATGGAAAGTAATTGTCTCACCTGTTTCTAAATTATTGATCGAAATACTAATACCTTCTGCTTGTAAAGAGGAACTTAAATAATTTACTATTTCTTGTAACTCTTTATAATTTCCAACATTTTTAATAATTTTTTCAATATCATCGTTACTAACAGTTTTTGGTAAATTAAAAACAATCTCAATAATAGGTCGATCTTTTCCATCTTTGTTAGTATAAAGGGGATAAAAGTGTAATGCTACTCCATCTTTTGTTGATTGTGTAAAAAATTTCATTGAAGGTTCAATTGGATGTTTTTCTTCATCGTTAAAATTTTTATATTCCTCATCGGTTGTTGGAAAAATAACATACTGGCTTTTACCAGGTTCTGTTACAATAGCAAAGCTAACAACTTCATTTTTCGTATTTTTTAATTCTTCAAAACTAACTCCGTCTTGTCGTTTTGGTTTTACGCCAACAATAATAGAAACTTCAGTCTCAGGGGGCAATCCAAATTGTTCCCCACCAAAAAAATATTGTCTTAACAGTACGCCACTATTTTGTAATTCACTTATATCTTCTCGAGAAATAATTAAATTGCTGTTAACAGTTATTTGTTCAATAGCAAAACTCTTCTTACGAGAAGTATCTCTAACCAATAATTGAGAGAGACTACATAATAATGTAAGAATAGCAGCACTACTTCCAATTCCAATTACCGCCATATTTTCTTTTCTTATTTCTTTTAGTGGTTGGGTATTTTGAATAGTTTCTTTAATTTTACCCATAATTTTATAAAATATTATAACCCATAATATTTAAAAATGCAACTAAATAGCTATACTTCCCAAAGTTACGTTTTTCCAAGAAAATTTTAGCTGATTTTCGCTTTCAATTACAACAGAAACTTTTATTTCCTCCCCTCCTAACTTTATTGTAACACAACCATCATCACCAATACTATCAGATGAAACAGTGATTGAAATTTCATTTTCTTGGGTAGTTTTTGTAACTTCAAGTTTATTTCTAAAAAAATTTTTTTCTAAAAGAAGATAAATTATTTGAAAAATTAAATCTTGTTCGAGTTTCTGTAAATAAGCGCTTGACAATTGTTTATTCTCTCTCATCTCTTTCATTTTTCTTTCATCATCAAAAGAAAAAATTAAGACGTCAGGATTAATTATTGGTTTATTTTCATCTGATTCGTCTTTTGGAAAATATTCTAAATTTTCTGTCAACAAAACTCCTAAATAAATTTTTCTTAAAGCTAAAAGTGCCTCAGCTACTCCTGGTTGTTTAATAAAATTATCAAAAATTTCTTTACTTAAAGTTTCGTTTTTTATTGTTTTTTTATTTTCATAATGTTGGTATAAAATCGCTGCTAATACTTTATAAAACGGATCAGAATCTGGATATTTTCCCTCGATTGATTGGACAAAAAAAGTATCAAGATAATTTCGCAAATCAGAATTACGAGTAAATAAATCCTTAAGAGTTTTGCTAAAAGCAGCGATTAATTTTCTTCTTTTTCTGTAACCTTTTTTTTCATTTTTATCAACAAAAAGCCAACTGAAATTGGCAGTTTTTGGGTTGTCAGAAGAAAGTTTTGATATAAGAGTTATTAAAATGACATCGTTTTGATTAATATGACCTAAAATTGGTTTTAAATATTTTTCAAACGTATCACTGGAAAAAAAAGTAAGTTTATCAGACATTGTTAAAATAATATTGCCAGACTGATCTTTTGATAAACCTATTTTTTCTAAATCTTTACTAAGTAAATAAGAAATTTCAAAAAAATCATCTTTTTCTTCTTCAGTTTGAGGAGTTTTGTCTCTTTGCTGAACAATATCTTTTAAATCTTTTTCCACTTGATTTCTTGGTATTTCAAATAAAATTTGGTTTTGATATTCTTTTATAGTTGTTCTTATTCTACGATGAGGATTTTTATCATCTTCTTCTATTTGTCTTTGAATGAGATCTCTAATTTCTCTGAGATAATTTTCATACTCTTCAAGTTCTTCGAAATTGAGAGTTTTTGACAATATTTCTTCTAATTTTTCTTTAGGCTGTTTTTCTAAATTAATATCCCAAAAAACTAGATTATTTATGATTCTATTTTTTAGCTCTTGAGTTAGTTGGATAATTTCTTTTCTTTGGGCTGGGGTAAGTTTTGAAAAAAATGATAGAAGCCAGTATGAGTTTTTTTCTTTTAGACCTCTTAAGATAAGATAGGCTGGGAGGATAAAGGTTGAATGTTTTTCGCCGGTTAAAAAAGGATTTTTTTTATTTTCTAGACAATCAAGTAGATGTGATATTTGAAGTGACATTATTTCTTTTGAGAAATGATATTTTTTTTCATCAAGGGGATTAAGTAAGGCAAAAAGAAAAGGAATAAGTTGTTCATCTTCTGGTCTTTGGCCATAAATAAGAGGTGAAAAAGCTTTTGTCATTTTTCTTTGAAAATCAGCAAGATTATAATATTTTAAATTCGAGAATTCTTCTGCTTCTTTAGCAAGTTCTAATGGAGATTTTTGATTAAATTGTTTTTCTAGTCTTTGAAGAATAGATAATAAAGGATTTGGTTTTGGTCTTTCTGTCATAAAAACATTTTAACATATTGTTTATTAGAAGATTCCCTCCACCCTTTTTCGACCGAAGCGGTCGGGAATAGTTTTTACCATCTCGTCACGATCGTGAGAAGAATGTTATGTAAGAGAGACGAAGAAAAGTTAGATTTTACTTGATGTATCAAGTTAATTTTTATTTTGGACAATTTTGTAAAGAAAATAAAAATCTGTCTGGTTTTTTTTCATTATTTTTACTTTTTTTATCCTTTTTTAACAATCTAAAACCTTTATTTTGTTGCCCATCGTCTATAGAAAAACAAAAAGTGTTTTTGTATGGTATCTATTAAAATGAGGGGTAATTTTGTTTACCAACGCTTGGGAGAAAAACTTGCTAAACTAAGAAAAGAAAAATCCCTCTCCCAAGATGATCTTTCCTCACTTTGCGATGTTGATCGAACTTACATTGCCAGAATTGAAAATGGTAAAGCCAACCCTTCGTTTAAAGTCTTAATGAAAATTGCAAGAGGATTAAGAATAAGGGTTTCTAAACTTTTGGAGGGGGTGTAAATTATATGCTTCAAATCTACGTCTGTCCAGGGGGGAGGATTCGAACCTCCGCAGGCGTTGAAGCCGACGGTTTTACAGACCGTTCCGATTGTCCACTCCGGCACCCCTGGTAAAATTTAAATCAATAACATTAAAATTATAGCAAATTATCATAAAAATAAGTTGAAAAACAGGGTTAATTTTTTTTATAATGATTTTTGTTTTATGCCAAAAGATGAAAAAATCTACAAATTTGAAATCTCTCATCGAACAATTATTTTTACGGTTTTCTTTCTTTTGTTTTTAAAGTTTTTGTGGATTATTCGTGATCTTTTGTTTTCTTTGTTTATCGCATTTATCTTAACCTCGGCCCTTCGGCCGGCTTTAAATTATTTAGTAAGATTAAAAGTTCCTCGAGTGTTGGCAGCGATTTTTATTTATTTTAGTTTTTTAAGTTTTTTTTCGTTTGTCTTTTCCATTTTTTTGCCCCCTTTAATCAAAGAAACAATTCAGTTTTCCCGTCATCTACCGTTTATTTTTCAAAGCCTTCTTCCCTCCTCTTTTTTATTTAACTGGGAATCACTTTTTCAATACCTTCCAACCGCCACCAGTCAAGTTTTTAGTTTGATTAGCGGTCTTTTTTCCAATGTTGTTTGGTTTATCTCGACTTTATTTTTTGGCTTTTATTTTTTAGTTGAAGAGAATGCGATCAAAAAAATTTTGGCCAGTTTTTTTGTTGAAGAAAAGACACAAAGAGTAGTTAATTTTTTTAACCTTTTGGAAAAAAGAATCAACCACTGGTTTTGGGGAGAAATAGTTTTGATGGTTGTTGTTGGTAGTTTAAATTATATTGGTTTAACATTGATTGGAATAAAATATGCTTTGCCTTTGGCGGTTTTGGCTGGGCTTTTGGAAGTTGTTCCCAATCTTGGGCCAACGATTGCCGCCATTCCGGCCATATTAGTTGGGCTTTCGCAATCGCCTTTTTTGGGAGTTTCGGCATTGGCAGTTGCCACTTTGGTTCAGCAA